>NZ_JAUBQS010000008.1:0-117674 GCF_036701355.1 Microcoleus sp. Pol12B3 | reverse complement strand
AACTCTTTGCCAGTAATGTCAGGATTTGAACCACTTACAGCGTCAAAGTTAGTCGTAGTCAAATTACCGAAAGCGCTCGCGCTGAACTCGAATTTGTCAGTTCCAGAGGTAAAGTCAGTAATCGTATCACCGCCTTCGCCTGCTGCTTTGTAAACAAACAGATCCGCACCAGCACCGCCAGTCAGAATATCTGCACCGCTGCCGCCGCTGAAGATGTCAGCAAACTCAGTACCAGTGACGCTGTTAGCATCAGCATTTCCGGTAAACAAGACAGGAGTGGTGAAGTTGTAACCGCCAGCACCTGAACCGAAATTGTTAAAGGCGATGGGGAAAGTGTTCCCAGCAGCAGTTAAATCGGCAACACTGCCCGAGTTGGTAGTAGTACCAGTCGGAGAAGAGGCGATGGTACCTGTAAATACAAAGTCCGCCGTTCCCAGATTGCTAGCAGCAGTACCCAGATTCGCAATCAAGGTAGAACCACCGGCTGCGGTACCGTTCGAGTCAAAATACAACACTGTTTCGTTCGACGCATTCGTAAAGGCGAAGAAACCAGCAGTTGTAGAATTGCCTACGGCTTTAGCTTGTGCAGCTTCTAAAGAGGCATAACTGCCGCCTGTGAAAATCACTAACTCTTTGCCAGTAATGTCAGGATTTGAACCACTTACAGCGTCAAAGTTAGTCGTAGTCAAATTACCGAAAGCGCTGGCGCTAAACTCGAATTTGTCTACCCCAACAGTAAAGTCGGAAATTTTATCGCCGCCTTCTTTAGTTGTCCTGTAAACAAACAGATCCGCACCACTGCCGCCGCTTATGACATCCAAACCAAGGCCGCCGGTGATGGTATCGTTGCCGTCGCCGCCGAGGATGGTATCGTTAAAATTGCTGCCGACAATCTTGTCATCGCCTGCTAAACCATCGAACTTAACAGCAGCCGGATAAGTGCCGAAATCGAAATTGTCAGGGCCGGCAGTACCGACAGGAACATTTAGTGGCTCGCCGATGAAGACAAAGTTACTAACTTGCAGGCGAATGTTGACTGAGAAACTGGTCACAATTTCAAAGCGCGCCCCAACAGCAAATACCAGTACAGCACGGCCGGTCTCGGCATCTATAAACTGACAGAAAGTAGGCGCGTCTGGGTTGCCACCCAAAGCTCTAAACCGCGCTTGCAAAGACGCGATGCTGTTAACAGTGGTATCCAGGCTGAAATCGAGCAAGTTAGCGCTGCCGATCGACCCCACAGTAGAAGTAGCAGTAATCTCCAGTCGGGTCAAGCTAGAAACGCTGAGATTACCAAAAGCTGCCGTAGAAAGCTGTAAAACATCGTCATCGACATTAAAGTCAGTAATAAAGTCAGCTTCTACAACTGTTTGAATCTCTTGGCGGGAAGTGAGGTAAATAAAGGTATCTTTCCCATTACCCCCACTCAGATTATTGGTTCCTAGACCGCCTTCGATCGAGTCATCGCCCTCATTTCCGATTAATGTGTCATTGCCACTACCGCCGATGATTTTGTCTATGCCGAGGCCACCGTCGATCGAGTCATCGTCATCGCCGCCATCGATATCGTCATCATCATCGCCGCCTTTAACTTTGTCCTTGCCCAAGCCTCCTTTTAGTGTGTTTTTGCCTTTACCACCGTCGATATCGTCATTGTCATCGCCGCCGTCGATATCATCATCATCATCGCCGGCTTTAACTTTGTCGTTGCCTTTGCCTGCTTTGATTTTGTTTTTGCCTTTACCGACTTCGATATCGTCATCGTCATCGCCGCTGTCGATATCGTTATCGCCATCGCCTGCTTTAATTTTGTCCTTGCCTTTGCCACCGATGATTTTGTCTTTGCCTTTGCCGGCTGTAATGTCATCGTCACCGTCGCTGCCTTCGATGTCGTTATCGAGCGTCCCAGAACCGACAATAACTTGACCTTCTGTAGTGCCAGCAAACTTAAAGACATTTCGCTCGACGTTCAAGCTAAAACGCTGGCCGGTGAGAGATCTTTTGCCGTTGCTAACTTCAAAACCAAAACTAAGCGCACCGATAAAACCTACTGCCGCTTTGAAACTTAACGAGCCTGCGTTAATGTCTGCTTGAGTGAAGGTAAAACCGACTTGTGTTACGGCGACTCCCTTAAAGAATAGTTGGCCGGTTGTAGCATCGGGCAGCTCGGTTAGCTTGAAGACTGTGTTGCTAGGACCTTGCTCGTCATCGACAAACCGCAACAACTCAGAAGTAATAGTTCGCTCGCCGCCGCTGGAACCAGCAGTCAAGGGCTGATTAGCTTCCACTCGCGGAGGGTTAGAAATCGGGTTCGGAGTTGGAGTTGGAGTTGGAGTTGGAGTTGGAGTTTGAGTTTGAGGATTAACTCCCAAAAAGTCGGCAGCCGTGATCAGCGTTGCGTTGACATTCAACAATAGCGCCAGCGCGAAGTTATTGACCCGAATTTCGGTATTGCCACCGACTTGTATAAAGGTCAAGCTGCTAAAGTTCAAGTCCCCAAACAGCAGAAACTTGTCGCTGCCGTCCTCGAAGTCAGTGATGACTGCACTTGCCCCAGAGGTACTGTTACTCACGACATAAACGTCATTTCCAGCACCGCCGACACAGGTATGGTTGCCAGTACCGCCCATCAGCGTATCGTTGCCGTTGCCGCCCATCAGCGTATCGTTGCCGTTGCCGCCGCCGCTAACGCTGTCGTCGCCCTCGCCACCGTCTGCCATGTCATTGCCGTCGCCAGTCACGAGGGTATCGTCGCCGCCACCGCCGAGCACGGTATCGTCGCCGTCGCCGCCGCTAACGCTGTCGTCGCCGTCGTCGCCTGCACAGTTGTCGCTGCCGCCACCGCCGAGTACGGTATCGTCGCCGATGCCGCCGCTAACGCTGTCGTCGCCGTCGTCGCCTGCACAGTTGTCGCTGCCGCCACCGCCGAGTACGGTATCGTCGCCGATGCCGCCGCTAACGCTGTCGTCGCCGTCGTCGCCTGCACAGTTGTCGCTGCCGGCACCGCCGATCACGGTATCGTTATCTTTGCCACCGTTAACGGTATCGTTGCCGTCGCCCCCGCTAACGTTGTCCTTGCCTGTGTCGCCCCTGACGGCATCGTTGCCTTCGCCGCCCCCGCAATCGTCGTTGCCTTTGCCGCCATAGACGGTATCGTTGCCGGCGCCGCCGTCAACCTTATCATCTCCTTCGTTGCCGTGGACCCAGTCATCGCCGTCATCGCCTTCGCAGGTGTCGTTGCCGGTACCGCCCATCACGGTATCGTTATCTTTACCGCCGTTAAGCTTGTCGTTGCCTTTGCCGCCCTTAACGTTGTCTTTATCCCGATCGCCCTTTATTTCATCGTCGTCATCGCCGCCCTCACAATCATCGTCATCTTTACCGCCGTAGATTTTATATTTTTTGCCACGGTTTGCTTTGATTTTGTCCTTGCCTTTCTTGCCGAATATCTCCTCGGTATTCTCCGTGGCGACAATTTCGTCATCGTCATCGCTGCCGATGACGGTTCGGCGGCGATCGATGCCGTTGCCATCATCCTTGCCCGCACCTTCTTCGGGTATGTCGTTAAATTGAGCTATTGAGCTGTTATCCGTAGCACCTGTTTTGGATGCACCGTTAGACTGATCCGGAAATAAGGCGTTAATGTCGGCGGTGTTTTCGGTGAGCGCTACCTGAATTAACTTGGCTAAGTCCGGAGCGGAATTTGGAGGGCTGTTTTTGCCTAAATCCCCCACAGGATTTTGTGTTTCATTTTGAGCGGGAAAAAGTGTTCCCTGTCCTTCTTCTAACAACGTTGTTACGTCTGGTTCCATTGTGGATATTTCCCCAAAAATGGTAAGCTTCTTAGAATCAATTTATCAGCAAACAGGAGGCAGCAGAAGATTTTTTTTAACTTCATGCTTTCGCCTGCTAGAGGAGCTGGTTTCCTCATCTTTACTCTTATAGATGCCACTTAAACGGCAAGGTTTTTTTTCGCTCTGTTGCGAGTTTTATATTCTGCAATTGCGTACCAAAATTAATTGATCCGCAACCTACACTGTAAAGGCTACGCCGAAACTTCGAGAATTTAAGATGTTCTCGGTAATTTCTACAGTAAGCTGCGCCGAAGGGCCCCTGATTGTAGATTTTCTACGTAATTTCTACAGTAAATTAGCTGAATTTAAACTCGCAACTGACAACTCCTAAATAACTACCCAAAACTTGTATCCCCCAAATTTTACCCTTGCTTTTTTTCCGATCTCGGCTGGGTGTATTGAAGTTTTGTAACACTCCCAGCTTTAACAAATCCTTCCCTGACTTAGGATTTGAATCTCTTGACTAAACGACTGCACGTTTCTAATTTTAGTTCCCGATGAGTAATTAGAAATTTAGATAATTAGGCAGGGCAAATATTTGTTCTAATTTTTAGTTGCACAATTTTCTCTCGATTCGAGGAAATCTCGCGAACTGAGAAAAATTTTTTTTTCAGCTCAATACTAAGAGTTCTGCTAAAATATATCTATCTAAAGACATATTGCAAAATATAGTAAAAAGTAGTATATGCGAATGATGCGTTTTTGGTGATAGTTGCAAGCTCGATCGGCATTTTCAGCGGGAATGACCCACGGCGAGGCTGCCAAACCCGGTTGCTTCGTAGAGGCTTCGCTACCATATCGAATAATTCTCCGAGGAACCGGCCTGATGAGGCTTAATCCTGTAGGTGCCAAAAATGATGCTTGCTTGAGAGTACCGGAATAATTTAATTGCCGTTGTATTGTTGAGAGTTCTTGGCTGCTTACGTTTATTTTTGCTGCTTAACTTTAACTAAATTAAGAGAGTTAAATTAAAACTTTTCTATATCATAAAAGCGGTAAATTAGCAATCAGTTATTAGCAATTATCGATGGTCCACTATCGATTACCGATCGCCACTGAGGTCTTAAGGATGAGGGCGGAGGGCTTACGGATGAGAACCCAGGGCTGACCAATTAATTAATTGACACAAAATCAAGATTACACATGGGGGGCTGGTGGTAGAGGATAAGCGGTAAAGAGAGATCGACCGATCGCCAAAAAAAATAAAATACTCAACTTTCCCTGCGATATTGCCCTGAAACCGGTTGGCGAGACCCGAAGTAATTTTAATAAGAACTAGAGATCCGCCTGGTAAAGTGCCTCCAATTTTACTTTACTCAGCAATGAGAAACTCAAGTTCACGGCGAATCTAAAGGGGTCTGCGGTAGAGGTGCAAAATGTTAAAGATAGCAAGATTGGAGAAAATTCGGCTTTCACCGAGCCACAGGGCAATCAAAACTAATAAACTGTTATTAAAGTACAACTTTTATATCCTCAAAGTGTTTGAACAAATATATATCACCCCAGCGATCGCCCGATCGGGGGAAGCGCATTCAGAAACTTTGATTGGAAGAGTAAAAATTATTTTGCCGATCGCTATTGCTAGCCGCAAAAACGCAGGCAAATTCAGAATTAAGGCGGGAGGGCGCTAAATCGGTGAGCCAGGAATTTCAACTCTCAGTCACCCCTGTTGGGGACGACGAATATCTAGTCAGGACAGAAAGGGTTGCACCCGGTGTACCCTTAGCCGAACAACAAGTCCGCTGGCCGATCGACGAATGGCTTGCACTATCTGCTCAACTGATGAACGACCCGCTGGTGGGCTTGCTCCAGGGAAAAGCAGTACAGGGAACCAATTTTGCTGGTCGCGGCCTCTCCCGTTCGGGAAACAACTCAGCGCCGAATTTAGTAGCCCTGGGGCAACAATTATACAGCGGGCTGTTTCAAGGAAACTTGCGCGATAGCTGGACTTGCGCTCAAGGCATCGCCCAGCACCGCCGAGAAGTGCTGCAACTGCGACTCGGACTCAAAGGCCGGCGCTTGCCACGACTGCCGTGGGAAGTTCTGCACGCCGGCGATCGCCCTTTGGCAACCGGCACCGATGTCGTGTTTTCTCGCTACCAACCAGGTACAAGTTTGTTCAAACAAACCCGGATAGTGCCTAGTAGCGGGCCACTAAAAATTTTAATGGCGATCGCCTCTCCGAGCGATCGAGACAGCTTGCAGCTCAAGCGAGAAGTGCTCCACCTGCAACAAGAACTCCAAAACCGCAGCGCTAATCCTCTCAAAAACAGCCCGCATTCTCCGGAAATTCAACTGACTATTCTCGAACAGCCCGATCGAGAACAACTTACCCAAGCCCTAGAACAAGGACACTACCAAGTCCTGCACTACGCAGGCCACAGCAACTTAGGTTCCAGAGGTGGGGAACTCTACCTAGTCAGCAGCCGGACCGGCTTAACCGAAACCTTGAGTGGCGACGACTTAGCTGGATTGCTCGTTAACAACGGTATTCAGATGGCCGTGTTCAACTCCTGCCGAGGCGCCTACGGCGACCCCTCAGACCTCGCGGACGACAGCCCGGAACGGAACTTAACCGAAGCTCTAGTGAAGCGGGGCATTCCGGCGGTGCTAGCAATGGCAGAAAGCATCCCCGACGATGTAGCGCTAACTCTGACGCGGTTGTTTTACCGCAACCTCAATCAAGGCTATCCAGTCGATCTGAGCCTGAGCCGGGCCAGAGCAGGGCTAATTTCGGCCTACGGTTCTCACCAGCTATACTGGGCTTTGCCCATTCTCTACCAGCACCCGGACTTTGACGGCTATTTGATCGGTGGCCCAACCCACAGCGCGACATCCGGGTCTCGGATGCAAATAATCGCGTCGGGAACGCAGCCGGCTCTGGCGGGTACAGAATGGAATGCGCCACCTTCACTCTCGGCGATCGCCCAATACCCGCCAATGCCAGCCAATCGATCGCATGAGTCAGAGAGTTCAGACGGCGAAGTCTGGGAATATTTTCCTGACCAATTAAAAGATCGCAGGGATTGGGTTCACCAGAACGATCGAGCCGATGCTACTAATTCACCGAACTCACCGACGGCTTCGGAGTGCTCTATTCCTAATTCTGAGTGTTCGGCGATCCAAGCAACTCGCGCCGCTGCACCGACTCAAAAACCGTTAAAAAAACCGGGGTTGAAAAAATCTGTGGGCCTAATGCTTTGCTTGTTGCCCGTTGCTTTGAGTGCTGGCTTTTTTGGATGGCGGTACTCGCACCAGCGAGGCACGAAACCTGAAGAGTTACTGCCGGCGGTACGGACTCCCCTGTCGCAAAATTATTTGCAACAACGCCACTAAAAGCGATCGCCCACTGCAATGCCGAATTTAGACCCTTTTGGCCTAGCTCCAAACTGGGTGAGGTTTTTGCTGACCATTCGCGATCGGCTGTCGGTGGAAAAGCGATCGAAAGTATGTTGCTCGATCGAATCTCGGACTTACCTTCATCAAGTCGGTTTTTACCGAAAATAAGCAGCAGCGCAACCAAGCGCATCTAGGAACAAACCGGGTTTCTCGTCGAGAGAGGAACTCCGGGACTGTTTGATATAATTCGTCAGTCGATTGTAGATTTTCGACTTCGGCTTGAGTCCGGAGTCGAAACAGTTGAGATTTTAGATTTACTCCACAGATGAATCTGCAAGCTTGAACAAGAGTCTAAAATTTAGATGTCTCTACGACAGGAGTCGGCGGCTTGTATGCGTTTTTGGGCGGGCTGATTCGGCAGCAGGAGCATTCGTCATTCGGCACAAGACAATAAAAGCCATAGTTGCAACAATTAAGAACGTCCTCACCGTCAGTGCGGTTGGTATATTTCACAATAATTAATTATGGAAGCGGCTGTGAGTTTGACGCGCCCCTCCAGTTGGTGGATAAATTTTGAGATTCTGGCAGTTTACAGCCCACGAGTGGAAACCAATACATTTCCATCGAAAGTCCATGTCGGGAACCGCTGCTAATTTGTAGTGCATCAAACATTTAAGCAGTTGTCCATTTAACTCGCTCTTTTTCAATTCCCCTGTGGAAATAACCTCAAATTCTCTGGCTTGGGGCCGGAGGAGGAAGATTTTCCCGACTTCCCCCTACATATCTACTGATTCGTGGCGAAGTGTTAAGAGTCGCGAAGCAATCTCGCCAGATCAAAACTATTCCCCTCTTAGTGGCTGACCGATGTTTCTGCCGTGCCCATTGAGTCTGATTTTAGGTTAAACCCGTTCAACGAAGATGTGAAATTTCCTTCAATTTTTACCGGATTGCCTTCCCTAGACTGCTTTCTGTGGAAGTTATATGCCCAACACCTTAATAGAAGATTGCTCGTTGGTATTTGGGGTTTTGAGGGGATTTCCAGCCCAAAAAGTAGGGTTTATACCATTTTAGATTTTAGATTTTAGATTTTAGATTGAAGAATTGGGAATGACTTATTCCATAAGGGTTTGGAGCTTTCCTACAGTTGGATTCTTTTTGTAAACTGGTTTTGCAAGTAGCTGGCAGCGGCATCGAGAACAAGTGCTGCCTCCCCTTGTTGAGGTAAAAGTTAACCCCGGCAGGTAAATGCTTTCGCCAGATTTGCAGCGGCCGCGCTCTAGGTATTTCGATTCATGGCTGTCTTGTTTTTACCTTGACCACAGACTCGATCGGGGATTGGTGAATGCAGGGAACAGACTTTACTGTAAAAAAGTAAAGCATTTAATTTGCGACAATAATTCCCCGCGCGATCGCTCTGAGGCTTACGCAAGGATTTGGGCCGCAAGCAGCAAATTGATCGCCCTTCGAGCATCCTTACTTGCACCCCCGGTCTTGAGGCTGCAGAAATTTATCCAGAATCTTAAATATTGAGAATTCTTAGTATTGACAGTGAAACAAAGTTAATCTAATGTGTTGTAATTGATATAAGTAAAGTCCAATAAGCGAGGTACGGTCAATGGCAGAAACAGCTACAGCACCCTTAACAGGAAAAGGTCTGCTTCAAAAAATCAAAGGCAGTGATTTGCCACGCAGAGAACTTGCAAAGCTTTGTGGCTACTTCACTGTCAGCAAAAGTGGAGAAACCCGGATTAATCTGGCTGAGTTTTACGATGCAGTGTTAGCTGCTAAGGGCATTGAGCTAGAGAAGTCGAAAGCAGACGGACGCGGGCGAGAAGCGAGTTATCGAGCTAGCGTTCACAAGAATGGTTCGATCGTGATCGGGGCAAATTATACCCAAGAAATGGGATTAAAGCCGGGAGACGAGTTTGAAATTAAGCTCGGATATAAGCATATTCGCTTGATTCAGATCGATGTGGACAGACCGGATGTGGATGTGGATGATGAAGAGGAGGATACAGAAGAATAGAGGCGATCGTGATGCAGTCAGCCGATAGCAAGGCGACTGGATTTGGCATTCGCTACACGAGTATTTGCGCGCCACCCTTCGATTGAACTGATGAGCTGTCTTGACTATTTCTATTTTCTCTTGTCCCGCAAAGACTACAGTGCCTCTGAACTTCGCAAAAAGGGGCAAGAGAAAGGTTTTGGCAATGAGGAAATATTGGAGGCGATCGCGCAAATTCAAGACCGCGGCTATCAGTCCGACACTCGCTTGGTGGCAAACTCGATCGCCTCTGCAGCAGGCAAATACGGGAAGTCTGCCATCAAGCGCAAGTGCCTGCAAAAAGGAATTACCAACGATTTGTTCGAGCAAGTCTGGGAAGAAGAAATTGCCGAAAATCACGACTCCGAAGCAGAAAAACGGGCCGAATTAAAAGCCAAAGTAATGCGGAAATACAAGATCGATACTTGGGGTAAAGCAGATCCGAAAACCAAGGGCAAAGTCTTGAATTACCTGCAATACAGGGGCTTTAATGCCTTTGAAATTTGGCGACAGTGGCAAACAGAAGAAGATGACGAGTAAATAGTAGGGCCACGCCAAGAGGTGGGACCCAGATAGGCAAGCACAACTACACTGCTGCCGATGGGGCTAAAGTGTAAGTTCTGAGTTTTTGTAAATGTATGTCAATCCTCAGCGTTGACTAAATAAGATTCGTACATCTGCCGGTGTCTGACTAAAAGCTCGAGATATTTCTCGTTGATTTTAGCCAGCATCCATTTTTCTTGAAAAATGGCGGCGGATTCTGCTTTCACCGGATCTGCTTGTAGGGGCAAAATATCTTTTCGAGCGGCGGTTTGCTCTGCAGCAGACTTCAGCTTCTGAGGGTTTTGCTGGTATTTTCGACCGCTTTTGTGGTTGGCGTAGCGACGCGATCGAGTATACCCCATCTGTAAGAACTTGCGGGCCATGTCTGCTCCCACAAAATCCTCGCGATCGAGATACTCTAAAAACAAGGAGTAAATTTTGCTGCTGGATTCCCTGGCAATTTCAGGAGTCTTAAATCTCCAGAAAGGCAGAATTTCTCCTTTGTAGGGTTCCACCAACAGCACTCCCTGTTCTCCTTTCCCTACGCGATAAAGTTCCGGGTGCTGTCGAAAGTCGATGTTCTTAAAATCCAAAGAGTAGTCGAACTGCTTCATCGGGCATTTTCTGTTCTATCTGGAACTATAGAAGCCCGGGGTTGACCTTCGTCTGGTTTGGTATAAACCCAGGCCCAAGCAATGAGGACAGCTTGAAAAGGCAGCCTGAACCAATACAGTAATTGGTTGTGGGGAATCCCTTCTATGGGAATGTTGTTGACGGCTTGATTGATATTAGCTGGAAACACGGCAATAAACAAGGCAATTAATCCCCATGCCGCTGCCCTGCTGACAGGAGGAACTAACAGCCCAATGCCGCCCAAAATCTCGAAAAAACCGCTGATATAAACTAAGGCTTCTGGGTAAGGAAGCTGGGGTGGCACGATTCGTATAAAAGGTGCGGGTACTGCAAAGTGCAGCACGCCTACAATACTGATAGCTACTGCGAGAATAACTCGCCAAATTTCTTTTTGACTTTTCATGGGTAATCGGTAATTAATAATTGTTAAATTGCTGCGATAATGCTTGCCAAAATTCGCTATCTGCGATCGAGAGGGCCATAAAACTGAGAGCCAAAAATTCCAGCTTTGCGTGTTTGTCTACTCTTGCTGGTGGCTGTAACGATTTTATTGGGTAGAAAAACCAGGTTTCTGGATAAGTCTCAGACAAATTTTCACAGCCCCAAACTGGAGGAAGCCAGAAGTGGAATCGAAGGTATGCCCGTTGACTGCCAAAAACAGATAGCGCGCATTTTGATAACAAGATTTTAATGTCTAGTTCCCTGCTGCAGTCTCTATCTTCGGGTAGTAAAACATGATTTTTGTTCCGCCTCTGGCTCCGTCAGCAGCCAAACCAGCCGGAGATTTTCTCGATCGACAAATCCACCACCGCTTAAGATTAAATAAATCTTCGCCCAAATTGATGAGTGCGATTGCTGCTAAATTTGACCTAGCCTTCCAGGCGCTTCCCTACCCTACGGGAACCCCTACTGGGAAGGGGAACCCCTGTGGGAAGATACCTTTGCTAGCGCGTACCTTGATGAGACTAATTAAGGCGAGTAATTTGTCAATAACTTTTATAATTATTTAATATTTGCGCTTTGAGAATTCTTGGAAGAGGCTATTGAGGAACGCTATGTAATTAAACTTACTATCTAAAGTTTGAATTTTGTCAACTTCCGACAGATATTATAATGAATGAAATTATTGAATTTGCTAAAAAGTCGATCCTCGTAGCAACTCCCCAACCATCCTGGTGGAATTCAAAATAGTCACCAATGGCAGGAACTTTTTAGCAACCAGATTATTCAAAAAGATTGAGCCTCCCAGCGCTGTGTCATTTTTATTTACACGCAATCAATCACCGACGACCATGAACACCTCAATAAACACCTCTAAATTTGGCATCAACCGGATGCTGCGACAATCGCTGTTGCTTGGCATCTTTTCTGCAGCAGCTTTAGCTAGCGGATGGGCGCCCGGTTTGTACGCACAATCCCCAAACCTCGTTTTCGGAGCTGCAGCCCAAGCTCAAGAGATTAGCAGCGAGGAAATTACTAGCTACGCTCGCGCTGTGTTGGCAATAGAACCCAGACGGGTGGAAGCTTTTAACGAAATTAAAGGAATGGCTGGGGGATCGGTTCCCAGAGTAGTGTGCAACGAAAAGCAGGAAATTAATAGGTTGTCTGGAAGTGTTCGCGGCATCGCGGTGAATTACTGCCAACAAGCTAAAAAAGTTATCGAAACCAATGGTTTGACAGTTAGTCGCTTCAACCAGCTCACTTTGCTCCAGCAAGCGAATCCGGCAGTCAAACAGCGAATTCAAGCCGAGCTCCTGCGACTGCAACAAGCTGGCAATCAATAAGCTTGAGGGTTTGAGTCTTTCTTCCTCTCCCGTTCTATTAGACTTCTCCATAAAAGCTTGTTCAGGGCAGGCATGATACCTAACCGCTACCTCCCCCCAACAATATAATATTGGAGATTTAAATTGTTCGAGTTCCTAGACGGTAGGCAAAATTTTTTGAAAAAAAAGCGATCGTCTGTGATTAAGTGCTTGACAAAATAACATAAATTTGGTAATACAGCCAGAACGGGAGCGGCCAGAGAGATGAATATTTTTCAACTTGCTGTAAATTGGAATGAGATATTCCGATCGTCAACACGATTAAGACTTTTTTAATTTCTCAAACATGAGCTGAAAATTGGAACTTCAGTCTTCCTTATTCCTTCGGCTATAAAAAACATATTCCTCAAAAATTCTTCAAAAACTAGAGGTCAAGTGAATTGCTCTGAGGAATAGAATATAAAAATGCTAACATTCACAAAACATTTGCCTGCAAATCCCGATGCTATTGTCAGCTTTACTTTACAAATGACATCGGACGATCGCACTCGCAGCCGCCACCGATTCGAGACGGAAACGGGTGAAAGGCTGCACCTGAGTTTGCCCAGAGGTACGGTACTGCGCGATCGAGATTTATTGCAGTCGGAAGACGGTAGCTGTTTGGTACTGGTAAGTGCAAAACCCGAACTGGTGCTGACAGCCCGCGCATCAAGTCCGCTGCTACTGATGCGGGCGGCTTATCATTTAGGAAACCGTCACGTAGCTTTAGAAATTGCCGATAATTATTTAAGGCTTTCTCCCGACTCTGTATTGCAGGGAATGCTGGAAAAAATGGGTTTGGAAGTAACAGAGGAAATTGTGCCGTTTCAGCCAGAAATTGGCGCTTACGGGCACAGCCATTAGATTTTAGATTTTAGATTTACTCCCACCCTGCAATCCGAGGGCTTATAACCAAATTAGTTTGGGTAATTCAAGAAGGAAGAAGTCAACAGTCAACAGTCAACAGTCAACAGTGAACAATCAACTTTTATGTTTGTTACAGCTAGCTTTTGCACCTGTGGGAGCTTATAGTTATTCTGAGGGAATCGAAAGTCTGGTAGAAACCGGTGCGATCGACAGCGAGATTACTTTGAGAAATTGGTTAGAAAATTCGCTCCAATTCGGGGCTGTTCGAGTAGAAGCCGCTGTGGCGGTAAGGGCTTTGAGGGCGGCAAAGATACGCGATTTGACGGCTTTGAATTACTGGAATGCTTGGGCGACTGCTACTAAAGAAACAGAAGAGTTGCGCTTGCAAAGTTGGCAAATGGGACGGACTTTGGTCAGGTTGCTGCTGGATTTGCGTGAAGCGAAGCTATCCCGCAGGGAATCGCCAGTTGCTTCTGGGTTAACAACAATTGTAAAAGAATTCGTGGAATCTGGCAGCAATCAGTGCAATTTTGCGATCGGCTTTGGCATTGCCGCCGCCAACTGGCAGATAGAAGAAGAAGCCGCCGTGTTAGGATATTTCTACAGTTGGGCTGCAAATTTGGCGAGTGCGGGCGTGAAACTGATTCCCCTCGGTCAAACAGCCGGTCAACAGTTACTGTTAGATTTGCAGTCTCAAATTAGCTGTACGGCGCAAGAAGTTTTAAAATTAGAAGATGATGACCTTGGCAGTTGCAGTTGGGGATTAGGACTGGCTAGCATGGCGCACGAAACTCAGTACACTCGGTTGTTTCGCAGTTAAAAATCAGAAAATCTAAAATCTAAAATCTAAAATCGCTATGGGTGCTTTTCGTGTAGGAATTGCTGGGCCAGTTGGTTCCGGGAAAACAGCTTTACTGGATGCTTTGTGCAAAGCGCTGCGACAGCAATACCAGATTGCGGTTGTTACTAATGATATATATACTCAGGAAGATGCCCAGTTTTTGGTTCGGAGTCAAGCTTTGGAGAGCGATCGAATTTTGGGCGTAGAAACGGGAGGCTGTCCCCACACAGCCATCCGCGAAGATGCTTCTATTAACTTAGTAGCGATAGAAGAGTTAGAACAAAAATTCACTGATTTAGATTTAGTATTTGTCGAAAGCGGCGGCGATAACTTAGCTGCCACTTTTAGCCCGGAGTTAGTAGATTTAACAATTTACGTAATCGATGTCGCTGCAGGCGATAAAATTCCGCGCAAAGGCGGGCCAGGAATTACTAAATCTGATATGTTGGTAATTAATAAAACAGACCTCGCCCCTTATGTAGGAGCAGATTTGGGCGTGATGGAACGGGACGCTAAAAAAATGCGAGGCGATAAACCTTTTGTTTTTACTAACCTGAAGACCAAAGAAGGATTAGAATCAGTAGTTAATTTCATCCATTCGCATATCGTCGTGTAAAACATCAGCCTTCATCAGCCTTCATCAGCCTTCATCTGCGGTTAAAACTCCTAAAAAATATCACCTCACCACCAATTCTTTGACCAAATTAGCCAAACGTTCTGTACTGTCTCTCACTGCTAATTCAGAAGCTGCTTGAGACATTTTTGCCAAATATTCGGAATCTCTTAACAAATACAACACTTTGCTTTGCAAGACATCTGCTGTCAGTTCGCTTTGACGGAATACCACGGCGGCGCCGGCTTTAGCAAATACTTCCGCATTAAATCTTTGGTGGTCGTCAGCCGCGTGAGGAAAAGGAATTAAAATAGAAGGTACGCCCGTCACTGCTAATTCTGTCAGAGCACTCGCCCCCGATCGACTAATTGCTAAATTCGCTCGCTGCAACAAACTCGCTACATTGTCGTAAAATGGCATTGACAAATATTGCTCGTGTTTCAAACTTTCAGCATCCGGGTCATTATTTCCGGTGAGGTGAACCACCCAAGCACCGGCATCAAACCAAGCCGGAGCGCACTCCCGCACTAATTTATTTACTGCGACAGCACCTTGAGAGCCGCCCATGACTAAAATTACAGGTACGCTGTCAGGAATTGGCAAATTTAGAGGTTGGCGAGTCAGGAATTGCGATCGCACCGGTGTACCAGCAACCACGGTTTTCGCGCGGGGTAAATGCTGGGCTGCTGCTTCAAATCCGATCGCCACAGCAGTGCACAAAGGACTAAACCAGCGCGTCACCTTCCCGGGAATTGCATTAGATTCGTGGAGAATTACCGGCAAACCCAAAGAACGGGCCGCTAGAATTGCCGGTGCTGCGATGTAACCTCCGGTAGTAAAGACTCCCTGAAAATTTCCCGCTTTGAGCAACTTCCGCACCTGAAGGATCGAGCCGGCGAGTCCGCCCAAAATTCGCAGTGTACCGAGCCCAAATCCCTGCTGAAAGCCTTCGACGGCGATCGTGTGGAGGGGGTAAAGGGATGAAACTAACTGGGTTTCCATGCGGTCTGGGACTCCTAGCCATTCGATCTGACAGTCGCTCAACTGCCCAGCGGTGGCGATCGCGGGAAATAAATGTCCGCCAGTGCCGCTAGCTGCAACCAACAACCGGAGGGGGGCTTTTGTCAAGGTATTTGTTTCTTTTTTTACAAGTACAAGTTCCACAGGTCGATCAATTTTATATTTGGGGTTTTAGATTATTATGCTTATTATTCCGGCAGTTTCAGCCAATTTTGAATCAGCCATCTAAAATTAGATTGTGCCGTGTCCCTCCTTCCGTTGTCAGTTTTCGTTGCAGGCGAACATTTGCTCAAGCTACGACCCCTGACAAATAACCAAATTATCATCTAATGCGTAATTTTTTGAATTTAGTGCCAAGTGCATCTCAGTATTTTTCCAGCCGTCGGGACAAAAAAACCGATCGCGCGATCGTTTTTGGCTTTAACTGCAGGCAGTCGATCGCTCCAATGTTTTTATGTTTAACAGTGGTAAGTGCTGGCGTGCTGCATCCTAGTGCGGCAAGAGCGATCGGTGCGATCGCGGCGACTCCCCGAACGATCGCCCAAACCCCTGCAAATGCGCCTGCCCCACTCACAAAAGTGCTAACAGAAATTGACGCAGCGGCCAACCGGCGCGATGTCAAAGCAGTCATGGCATTTTACAGCCCGAATTTCACTCATTCTGACGGCTTAAACCGCCAAAGCATGGAAAAAGCCCTCACCCAACTCTGGAATCGATATCCGAGTTTAAATTACCGCACCGAGATCAAATCTTGGAAAACCGAAGGTAGCGCTATTCTCGCAGAAACCATAACTACAATTGCCGGCACTCAAAAAAAGGATGGCAGAGAATTAATTCTCAAATCTACCATCCGTTCCCAGCAGCGCTTTGAAGGTGAAAAAATAGTTAGTCAAGAGATTTTAGCAGAACAAACTCAGCTTAGTTCGGGGCAAAATCCTCCTACCATTCAAGTGAATTTTCCGGATCAAGTTAAGGTGGGCGAAGAGTACCATTTTGATGCCATTGTGCGAGAGCCGATCGGCGATGATATTTTAATAGGGACTGTTTTGGAGGAACCCATTAGCGACAAAACCTTTTTTAATCCCTCAGAAGTCGAGCTGGAGTTGCTAAATTCCGGGGGAATTTTTAAAGTAGGTAAAGCTCCGGCCACTCCCGAAAATCGGTGGGTTTCAGCAGTTTTGATGCGACAAGGCGGAATTGCAACAGTTAGTGTTCGATTGCGAGTTGTCAAATAATAAAATAGGTGTTATGGGTTATTTGGGTAATTTCTGTAGTGGCGGTTTAAGTAAAATCTCTAACACCAATGAGAGAACAAGTTAAACCTGCCTCTACAATAATGATGGTTAATTGACCAGACTTAATCTTATACCAACTAAAAAATTTTTCCTCTTCCCTCTTCCTTCTGATTATTAAAAATGATTGCTATCCAAAACCAAATTGTTTTCATTACAGGTGCGAGTAGCGGTATCGGAGCAGCCTGTGCCAAGATATTCGCCAAAGGAGGAGCAAAACTAATTTTAGCAGCCCGCCGCCTTGAAAAGCTCGATCGACTGGCAAACGAACTTGTAGAAACAAAATCCATCGCATCGGCGAACGAGATTTATTTGCTCGAATTGGACGTGCGCGATCGCCTGCAAGTGGAATCTGCGATAACTGAGCTTCCCGATGCCTGGAAAAGCATCGATATTCTGATTAACAATGCGGGATTGAGCCGTGGTTTAGACAAACTGCACGAAGGCAACTTCCAAGATTGGGAAGAAATGATTGATACCAATGTTAAAGGCTTGCTTTACATGACTCGCGCGATCGTGCCGGGAATGGTAAGCAGAGGCCTCGGCCACGTAGTGAATATAGGCTCAATAGCAGGTCGGCAAGCTTATCCCAAAGGTAATGTTTATTGTGCTTCCAAAGCAGCAGTGAGAGCTATTTCCGAAGGGTTGAAACAAGACCTTTTGGGAACACCCGTGCGCGTGACGGAAATAGAGCCTGGTTTGGTGGAAACAGAATTTAGCAATGTCCGGTTTCACGGCGATGCAGAAAAAGCCAAAAATGTCTATCAAGGATTAACACCGCTGACTGCTGACGATGTAGCGGATGTGGTGTATTTTTGCGCGACGCGATCGCCCCACGTCAATATTAGCGAAGTCTTGCTAGTTCCGACAGACCAAGCTAGTGCAACTCTGGTTCACCGAAAAGAGTTTTGACTTTTTAGTGGTAAGTGTCCGGATTGCGATCGAATTCTCAGGAAACTTAATTGGTAGATGCACCCTGATTAATTAACTCCCGACCAATTTTGGCCGGGTTTTTTTTGCCCGATCGCACGCTGAGCCAAAAATTATCCCACATTCTGCCAAAGTGTCCTGAAAGAGGTGCTGTGAGACGGGAGACTAAATTAGTAGATGCACCCTGATTAAATAACTCCCGACCAATTTTGGTTTGGGGTTTTTTTTTGCGGTATAGACGGTGATGCTGAAAAAGTTTGAGGTTGTCCGGATGGCGCTCGAATTCTCAGGAAGCTTAATTGGTAGATGCACCCTGATTAATTAACTCCCCACCAATTTTGGTTTGGGGGTTTTTTTTGGCGATCGCACCCTAAACCACGAATTTTCGTAAATTTTCGCAAACTGTCCGGAACAGGTGCACCTCGAAGCGGAGACTAAATTAGTAGATGCACCCTGATTAATTAACTCCCGACCAATTTTGGTTTGGGGTTTTTTTTTGCCCATCGCAAGCTGAGCCGCAAATTTCCGCAAAGTCTACCAAAGTGTCCTGAAAGAGGTGGTGTAAAGCCGGAGACTAAATTAGTAGATGCACCCTGATTAATTAACTCCCGACCAATTTTGGTTTGGGGTTTTTTTTTGCCGATCGCACGCCCTCGTCGCCAATGTTCGCAAATTCTACCAAAGTGTCCTGAAAGAGGTGTTTTGAGGCGGGAGATTAAATTAGTAGATGCACCCTGATTAATAAACCCCAGCCAATTTTGGCCGGGGTTTTTTTTAGCTCAAAAGCTGCCTTAACCAATTAGGCTAAATCGCCTCAAAAGACTGCACCTCAAGAACCGGGCCGATCATGGCAAAAGTCATCACATCCTTGCGGACTTCACCTTTAACACTGACTTTCAAACCAGCTTTTTTCAAATCAGAAGGAGCATCCTTAAGTTCGTAAGTTTCCCCATCTTCGCCGACCAAAGCCCAAGTACCGGGACCCAATCCTTTGCGTTCAATTACACCTTTGACAGTAATACTCATGCCGATCGCACCTCTGTTTTAATTGCTAAACGTGCCAATCCAAAACACAGTAAAGCATTGACAATCAAGAATGTTTGTGATACCAAACCTGTGCCCAATCCCCAGACTGCGGGAGACACAAAAGCATTCACCGCTAAACTGCTGGCAAAACCGATCGAAATTGCGATCGCGATCCACTTCCACTGTTGATGTCCCAACAGCAAAGCAATCAAAATCCCAGGAATCAAAACGCTAGCAAAAAAGGGATTCAGCATACTGCTGCCATTAATTGCGCCTCCGAGTTCGGGAATAGAACTGCCCATCACCCGCATCGGCCATTGCGGCAAGTCAAATACAAACAAGTTGCGGAGGAAAAAGAACCCAGAACTCCCAGCCATCAAACCGCCGGAAAAGCCCCAAGTCCACTGGAACGGAAAATAATTCCGCAAAAAGAAAGCCAGCAGGTAAGAACCGAGCACCATTGCAATTTTAGGCAACAGGGCGACTGCACCGCCGTCAATCCAAAAGCGAGGGTTGAGATAGCCATTATCGCGCAGCCAGCGGAAGAAATCGCGGAAGTTGATTTGTCCGCGCTGGGCTAGCTGAACTGCGGCGGCTGCGTCTAGGTGTCCTGAACCAAAATGGTTTAACGGATCTTCAGTGACAGTTCGCGAGGACTGCAAGAGTACGCTGCGAATTTCGTCGGGTTCTGTGATGCCGGAAGCCTTGACAAGGGCTGCAACGGCTGCAACGTGCGGAGAAGCCATGCTAGTGCCTTGGTAGCCTTCAAAGACTTCGGCGCCTGTGTCCGGGTCGATCGTACTTTGCAGGATCTTGCCCATTTCAGAACCGCCGGGGGCTGCAATGTCAACCCCTGCGCCGAAATTGGAGTAAGAGGCTTTTTCGTCGTCGGGGCCGAGGGCGGAAACGCCGATGACGTGGGGATAGCGGGCGGGATAGGAAGCGGAACTTTCGCCGGAGTTGCCGGCGGCTGCGATGATGACAACGCCTTTAGAGTGGGCGTAGTCGATCGCCTCTTCCATTAACTGACTCTCACCGCCGCCGCCGAGACTCATGTTAATCACGTCGGCGCCGTTGTCAGCAGCAAATTTAATCGCTTCGGCGATGTCAGAAACCGTGCCGCCACCGCTGCCGCCTAACACTTTCAGCGGCATTAAAGCTGCTTCGTAGGCGATGCCCGCAACGCCATAATTGTTGTTAGTTGATTGGGCGACTGTACCTGCAACGTGAGTACCGTGGCCGTTGTCGTCGTAGGCTTCGGCGCGATCGTTTACAAAGTCATAGCCCGGTACAAATTTGGTTTCTTTTAAGTCAGCGACTGGAGTAATACCCGTGTCAATTATCGCTACTGTTGTGCCGCTGCCTTTGGTTTCGTTCCAGGCAGATTCTACGTTGATACTGCGGAGATTCCACTGCTTGGTATACATGGGATCGTTGGGAATCTCGAAAGCGCTGTAGACAAAGTTCGGTTCAATGTATTCGGTATCTTTAGCCAAATTTGATTTTCTCAGGGCATTTAGCAAAGTGCGATCGCCCTTAACTACATATACATTGTCGGCCGCTGAGAATTCGCTGTTGAGTTGCGGTGCGACTTGGTACTGTTGGGCGATCGCATTTACTTCTTTCGCAATCTCAGCAGCACCCAAATCTTCGCGGAAATCCAGCACAATCGAGTCGTAAGTGCCTTGAGTAGCAAGTCCTGGGAAATTAGAAATCGCCCAGCCGAGCCCGATTAAAAATAAGCACAGAAGGAAAAACTTTTTCATGGCCGATCGTCCGTTTAGGGAAGGCTTGTTCACCACAATAACCCAATTTTCACCGCCAGCGCCAGTTTTCCTTGCTGCGACTTGTGGGGATCTCGCACGCGGGGGTTTGGTAGTTTTCGGCGGTGGCTGTTGCTCGCTCAAAAATTGCTCTAATTTCTAGTTGAAATTGCTGAGCAAGTTTTACGAGTTCAATTAATTGTATCATTAGAGAAGATGACAAACAGAACCTGGACTATTTTCAACAAGGGTATTGCATGGAAAGAGGTTTAATGTGGCTGCCGCTGCTGGCAATTTTTATCGGGCTGGCTTGGGCTGGATGGAACGAGTATCAAAAGCTGGAAGCGTATCGCGTCTGGGCAGAACAATTCGCTAAAGCCAAGTACGATATTTATGCTGTACTCGGTCAGCAAGAAGACAGTTTAACTTGGGGAAAACCTACTCGCAGCGGGCCTGTGAATTTGCAAACTTTTTCTTTAAAAGACGTGTACTCGCTGCGGTTGTTAGTCAACTCTCAGGCAGTTGATTTAGAGTCGCCGCCGAGTTCTGGAAGTCCAATAGCCCTCGAATTTTTGTTGAAAGATGCTGCTGCGGTGCAGGTTCCTTTTACAGAAATTCCTCTAGCGACTAAATGGGGAAAACACTTGCAGCAAGAATTACAGCGCTTTAGGTAAAAGCAGTGTCCGGCGGGGTAGCGTATCGGGAGCATCTCAATGAAAGCAGCCGAGCTATAAATTGGAGTTTTGAGGCAGGAGGCAGAAGTTTTGAGGCAGGAGGAAAGAGTCAGAAGTCAGGAGCCAGAAGAAGTGTTTTTACAAATATGAGATGCTCCCAGCGTATCAGATATGAATTCGGCTACTTGAAGTTACAAAAGTCTGTAAAACTGGTAGTAGAAATAGAACTTACGCACCAAATCCTTTGAACCGCCATCTATAGGGTAAAGTACCCACGGAACACCCGGAGGACAGGAGTTATTGCAGTAATTAGTAGGAGTAGTGTTCCCGTGCCTAGCCCGCTCGTGTTCCCTGCGTACCTTACAGTTAAAGTTATTGACCAGCGCGTCCTAAAACAGCTCAATTGCCAGCCCCCAAATCTGCGGAATGCAAACACAAGAATTTTTACAGCGCTATCAACAGGGAGAGCGCAACTTTGGTCACATTGACCTCAGCGGCGCTAGTTTAAGCGGTGTTAACCTGCGAGAAATAGACCTCACTGGTGCTAATTTGACCGGTGCTAATTTGAGCTGGTCTTTTTTGAGCAATGCCAAGTTGATAGGGGCTTGTTTGCGGCGCGCGGATCTCCGCAGTGCGGGGCTGGCTGGGGCGAATCTGAGCGGGGCAAATTTGAGCGGGGCAAATCTTGCTAAAGCGGATTTGCGCCTTGCTTGTTTGACAGCAGCAGAACTCAATTGGGCCGCGTTCCCGGAAGCGGATTTGGGCGGTGCTAATCTTCAAGGAGTTAAATCTGACCAGATTAATTTTGCTGGGGCTAAACTCGACGGCGCGAAGTTGATGGCGGCCGAATTGATGGAGGCGAATTTCAACCGCGCCAGTCTTGTTGGTGCTAATTTAACGGGTGCTAATTTGCGGGAAGCGCATTTGGTGGAAGCGAATTTGCGCTCGGCAATTTTAATCGGTGTAAATTTGATTGAATCTGACTTGAATGGCGCTCAAATGCGATCGGCAAATCTGACGGGCGCTGACTTGCACCGAGCTGTGCTGGCGGGGGCGGATTTGACTGAGGCGGTGCTGGATAACGCTGATTTGAGTCGAGCTAATCTGGCGGGTTCTTATTTATTGAAAGCGAGTTTTAAGAAGGCGCTTTTGCTGCGAGCTAACCTGCAAGGAGTGTATTTGCTGCGGGCCGATTTGAGCGAAGCTAATTTGCGAAGTGCTGATTTGCGGAAAGCTGATTTGAGCGGCGCTTATTTGATGGATGCGATGTTGGGTGAGGCGGATTTAAGAGAAGCTTGTTTGATTGAGTGCCGTTTGATTCGGACGAATTTGGAGGGGGCGCAGCTTACGGGTTGCTGCATTCAAAATTGGCAAGTTCAAGATGTCGATCTGTCGAGAGTTGACTGCAGCTATGTTTTTACTGAGTTTGATTATACTGCGAAAGTGGCGGCAAATCGCTTTCCGGTCGATCGCGATTTTGAGTCGGGGGAATTGGGGCGGCAGCATCAAGAGGACAGTTCTATCGTCAAGGTGTGTTTTGATGAATCTCCTAATTGGGAGGCTTTGGTTTTTACGCTGCGTCGGGTGGAGTTGGAAAGCCACGAACTCAAATTTAACGTTCAATTTTTTGACTCTGCGGGAGAACAAAATTTACTGCGGCTGAGCGCGAACCGTTTGGTGAACGGCAAGATTTTGGGCGATCGCATTTTGGAGCTTTATCCAGATATGTTGGAAAAGGTTTTAGCCAAGGACGCTGAAATTTTGAGTTTGCTGGACTTGGCTGTTCCTAGTAACAATGCGGAGCCGAGCCAAAAGGAAGCATTGCTCAGAAGACAGGAAATATACCAGCGAATGGTGCGCCAAATTTCGTTTATTTTGATGTCTCAGACGCCGGATAAATTTTCCGAAAGCGTGCAGCGGCTGTTGGATTATTTGAAGCAGCAAGGTATCCCGACAGAGCAGATTCAAAAGAAAGTCATCAGTCAGGCGATCGTGCAGCGGGCAAAGCAAGACCCGGGTTTTCGGGAACAGTTGCTCGCGTGGGAGAAAACGGCGTCCGATCGCGTTCGTTTTTCAATGATGGGGGAAGCGGTGCGGTATGCAATTACCCTTTTGATCGATTATTAACAGTTAATTGTGAACACTTGAAGCCGGAGAGCGGCTAAGGCCCGGATTTGCTCGTCGGCGTCGGAAATTGCAAGCATTGTACAGTAAGCCAAGCAAGACTCGGTGTTTCGGGAACAGTTGCTCAGGTGGGAGAAAACGGCTTCGGATTGCGATCGTTGTTAGGTAATGGGGGAAGCGGTGCGGTTTGGGAGGCCCTTTTGTGGGAATGAATACACACAAAAGGGCCTCCCCATTAAAAATCTTCCAACCAGAGCTCGATTTAACTGTGCGGTTAATTAGAATATAGTTCAGTATCTTCCTTCAAAAGCTTACACAACTCATCCAAATCTTTCTTACTGTGTTCAATCAGTTTTTCACCTCGGTTCTCTAGGTACTCAATATTACTGGGACTTGCGTTGTCGATTTGATCGTGACCATTATCGCTACTCAATTGAAGTTGAAAACGATAGTAGTTTCGGTTATTTTCTTTATCTCCTTTAGTGACCATTAGCTGATCGAGTTCATACGCAACCGATTCGCTTTGGCCATCTAGAACAACGTTAATTAAGGGAATAGCCCATTTTAGTTGACCCCAATTTTTTGCTTCTTTATACTTATATTTCTTAGTTAGTGAGCCCGTACCTAAAGAAACAACAAGGGTCTCAGTACGTTGTAGTTCTTCACCAGTCTTTTTCTTGTAAGAAATCATCGCCTCCATCATTGCAAGTGAGGAAGGATTATTTGCAATAATTCCTCCGTCTACCAAAGCGTAATATCCCTCATCGGTATGATGTCCCGTTTCGAGTTGGTAGGGTGGAAAGAATGTCGGTGCAGCAGAAGTTGCCATTGCTGCTTCCCACATTTTGAATCCCGTACATACTTTCCGGCTCTCAAAACTCTTGATTTCCTCTGCGTCCCGATTGCTTGTAAAAAAAATTGGTGCTCTGAGTTCGATATCATAGCTCAGAATAAAAATTTCTCGTAATGCCTCTTCAACCTTAGCTTCACCTAAAAGATCCTTTAAAACTTGTTGCCTACCTTTTGGGTTGTGCTTGGGTTGTAACAAATCATCAAAATCCAGTGGAACATACTCATTAAAAATTTTTTGTCCATATTTGCGATAGAAATTTACAAGTTCGGCAGCGGTATACTCTGGCTCACGATTGATGCTAGAGTCTGAGTTCTTTCTAGTTAAACCCAGTGCTAAAATTCCTCCTGTTGAAGTGCCTGCAATAAAATCAAACATTGCTGCTATGCGTTTTCCTGTGCGCTCTTCAATGTAGTTGAGAAGGATCGCAGGAATAATACCCCGAATACCACCACCATCAATTGATAGAATTCTTCTCTTGAATTTAGGACCCATCACATTTACTCCTTTAGATATTGCTTAAATTATCAAGTGAAATGAAACAAAATTATACAGCATTAAAATACCAACAGCCCACGTCATCATATGGTTTCCGGTTGCATCGAAATAATAAAATCGAGTCAACAGTTAACAGTCAAAAAAACATTTTTCGAGCAACCAGTCAACAGTCAAAAGTCAACAATTATTTCCCTCGTGCAACCGGAATTTATATGAATCCAACCCGTCGTTAGTGCGGTAACTTGCTCAGGGCGTGCCAAGTTCTATAGCCGACAATTCCATCTTGCGGTAAAGCCTTGCTGAGTTGCAATTGTCGCACTGCTACATCTGTCATTGTCCCGAAGAATCCGTCAATGGAGCCGAAATAATATCCATTGATTTTTAAGACATTCTGAACAATTTTAACAGCATTACCAGAACTGCCCTTCATGACTATCGGCATATTCACAGGTGCACCAGAGTATAGTGTTTCCCAAGTGATAGGGCCGACAATCCCATCTTCTTTTAAAAAGACGCGGTGTTGATAACCTTTGACCGCGTTTTGAACTTGCACACCGAAGATACCGTCAATCGGGCCGAAATAAAATCCCCAATGATATAGAAGCTGTTGTAGTTCCTTGACAGCTTGACCTGTTGAACCCATTTGTAAAGTGGGTTTGTTTACTCCAGTGGTTTCAGCAAATGCCAGATTTGATTGAGCAGTAGTATCGGCGACGAGAGCCATAGTTTCATTGTTCAAGCTTCTTTCTTCGGTGTACATAATGTGGTTTTTCTCAACATTTAAGTTTTAGTCTTTGATATTTCAGGTATAACTGGTGGGATTTGTGAATGCACAGTCACTTTTTGGAGTGTCACTCATGTGAGTGTCACTCGTTTGAGTTAGTCCCAGTGTTAACTGTTAATTTCTCTTCCGGCTGCGCCGGAATGATATTCTGAAAGAATCTTAAGAGTGCAACGAGGACAAGTTATGCCTAAACGTCTAAAGTTGGAGTCTCCTCAAACTTCAGAAAGAAGAGTTGTCTAAACTTTATCGTCAAGCATCGCCTCCAATTGAACGGACGCACTACCAAATAATTTGACTCTTGGCAACCGGACAAGTTACAGAAGATTTTGCTTCGACCACGAGCTAATGTCGTAACTCGATATATCGCGAAAGTTCCTTGTTACAATTCATATTATTTCAGTGCTGCCAAGTTCTTCTAAAGCAACCTTCTTTGATTAAAGAGATCACTTGTTTTCACGGGTGGCAAAAAACCATAGCTAGATCATTCCGGCACAGCCGGAATTGATATCATCCGGATAACCGCAGCAGATATCAAACAAAGCCGAGATGTCGCCACCCTGCTCAATTCACTCTGACCGCGGGCGAGAATTCACAGCCTGAGCAATCTGCCCCTCTTGTTTCTCAACTGCCACCAGTTCGTAAGTCGCCAGAGTCTTATTAATCCGCGCTAAAAAGCGAGCATTGCACGGTAACTCTTTAGCAAGGGTGGAAGAGCAGGTATGATTAATTTTCTGAAGTGCCTAAAGGATTGTTTCCAGTTATATCAATTCCGGTAGCATCGGAATAGTAAAGTCCAGTCAACAGGCAAAAATCACAGATGGTGCAACCGGAATCCATCTAATTCATCTGCGTTAATCTGTGTTAATTTGCCCTCATCTGCGGTCAAAAAAAGAGAATTTATCGGGCCGCAGATGACAAGAGATAGACGCAGATTCACGCAGAGATAGAGAACAGAGATAGGAATAATTCCGATGCTAACAGATTTGATGTTACCAATCTTGACTGCGTAGCCGGCGACCCGCTAAGGCCCGGATTTGCTCGTCGCCGTCGGAAACGGCAAGCGATCGCAACAACGGCACAACTCCGGGATTTTCGGGATAATGTTCGATAATCGCTTCGAGCGCTGTAAATCTGGGATTGTAAGGAAAAGAACCGTTTTGATTGTCAACATCGCTCAAAGCCCGATCGCGCAAAAACTCAAACATTCCCGGCTCGTCTTTCCATCCACGCATTAACTCTACCAGGGCGATCGCCCGCACCTGCGAATCTTCATCGTTTTGAGCTCTACTTTTGAGCCACTCGAAAGTTTGAGACTGATTTGTCCGCGCCCGGGCTAACTTTTGCAAAGCCATTTGCCTGACAGCCGGACTCTCATCGCCCTCTGCTTTTGCCTCCAGCAGCATCCAAGTTTCAGGGTTGTCAGGCCAGTTGTAAGCGAGTTCAAGCACCGCCGTTGGGCGGACCAGGGCATCGCTAGAATCGAGCTGAATTTTCAGCCAAGGCAAGGTTTCCTGGTCGTCGGGCCACCCCCGCACGATCGCCCGCACCAGCACGCTCAGCAGGTGAGAATCTTGCTCTGACTCGACCAGGCTTTTGAGGAAAGGCAGCGTCTCGCCCCGGTGAGACCAGCGTTTTGCGATCTCTTCCACGGCAGTTTCTCGGACGTTCAGGTGTCTGTCTGACTCGGCGAGATTTTGCAACCAAGTAAAGACTTCGAGACGGGGTGACGGCAGTGTGGCGACAGCTTCCACTACTACTTGTCGCACAGTCCAGTAATCTTCGGAATCAGCTATTTTTTGCAGCAGGGGCAGGGTTTCTGGGTGGTCGGACCAACCTGCTGCTATCTGTTTTAGGGCTATTTCGCGCAGGTCGGCGTCGCGATCGCCCAATGCTATATTTTTCAAAAAAGTCAGAGTTTCGGGGTTCCCGGCCCAGCCAGAGGCAATTGCTTGCACTGCTGCCCGCCGGACGCTCGAACTCGCGTCGGACTCGGCTAGGGTTTTCAGCAGCGGGTAAATGTCGGGTTCGCCGGGCCAGTGCGAAGCCAATTCTTCTAAAGCTGCTGTCCGTACTTCTTTGCTGCTGTCGGATTCGGCTAGGGTTTTCAGCAGCAGGCAAACGTCGGCTGCTGCAGGCCAGCCCGCTGCCAACTCCCGCACCGCTACTGTTCGCAGGATAGAACTTCCTGTCTGGGCAAGGTTTTTGAGCAGGGAGACGGTGCCTAAAAGGCTGTGCCAACCTCGGGCTATTTCTTGCCACGCTGCGACTCGCACTCCCAAATTTTCGTCGGATTCGGCGGCGGTTCTCAGCAGCAGCAAGGTATCTGTGCGATCGGGCCAATTAGAGGCTAACTGTTCGAGTGCTGCGGTGCGGACTGCGGGACTTTGATCGAACTGAGCCAAGGCAGCCAGCAGCGGCAATGTATCGCTCGTGTCTGGCCAACCACAAGCCATTTCTCGCACACAGGTCGATCGCACTGCCCAGCTTTGATCGGATTTGGCGAGGTTTTTGAGCATCAGGTAAATTTCTGGCTGCTCTGGCCAACCACGGGCTATTGCTTCGACTGCTGTGGCTCGGACTTCGCCGCAGTCACTGGAGTGAGCGAGTATTTTCAGCCAGGGCAGGGTTTGCGGGTCGTTTTTCCAAGTTTGGGCGATCGCCGCGATCGCTCGATTGCGAATTTGATAAGTTTCCTGCAATTCTTGAGCGCTTTGATAAAGAATCAGGAAACCCGTGCCGTATTGCGATAACTTTTTTAAAGCGTTTAACAGTTTTTTTTCGGTTTTTTTATTAACATCATTTTTATTTTTTAACAGGCATTGCGCAGCTAAAAATAAATTAATAAATTTTTCTGGTTGACCGTTTTGCTCGGTGAGATATTCTATAATTTCGCTTGCTGTTTCTTTGTCGAGCTTGGCTGAAATTTCTCCGAGGACTTCGTGTAAAGATTCGTCCCGCCAGTGCTGGCCGAAAACTTGTGCCTTGAGTTCCCCCCAAGTCAGTTGACCGATTTTGAGTTGGGCATGGATTAACTCTGCTACAGTCTGGGGATTATTTTCGGAAACAAGTTTTTTTAACAACATACCGATACCCTGCCCGTGAAGTTTGTTTGCATTCAAAATCCGAAACCATATCCAGTATTAGTTTAGAGTTTGGTGAGCCTTCCTGGAGTAGGTCGCTGATTAACTCCATTTTATACCACAACTACGGGGTCGCGTCCCAATGCAAAATCCGCCACCACCCAGAGAAATGTTAGGTTTTGGCGGATGGCGCTCGAACAATTAAGCCGCTGAATCTAGCTAATAGCTACTTGGACGCGATCGGCTGCAACCCGAACCGCAAAAGTCGGAATTTTTACCGTTTCATCATCGAGACATTGCCCGGTAGCCAGACTAAAGTTTTGTTTGTAAATGGGAGAAGCAACTTTGAGAGTGCCGTTGCGATCGCCCACAATTCCCCGCGACAAAACAAAAGCTTTGCTAAACGGGTCGTAATTGCTAAGCGCATAAACTTCATCTCCGTTTCCCACTCGGAAAATCGCCACTTGTTCGCCTTTAACTAAAGCGCAAACTCCAGTATAAGGGGCGATCGCATCGAGAGAACACACATCTACCCAAGTTGTTACTGTATCGGAAACTTGTAATGATTGAACCATCTTCTTTTCCTGTTAATTTACTTTAATTTCATTCCCAGCCTCCGGCTGGGAACGTAGGTTTCGAGGCTCTGCCTCCCCGAAGGAGTCTCTGGTTCACGGTTTGAGGAGGCAGAGCCTCCGGGACTTCATTCCCAGGCAGAGCCTGGGAACGAGATTAAATCTTGCTCCCTCCCCTGATTCAAGGGGAGGGCTGGGGAGGGGTTATTCCGAAACTCCAACCAGAGCCTTTTCATGTTCGTTAGCAGGCCGCGCTTGTCCCCGTTCCGCAACACGAACAATACTCGGATCGGGCAAATCGGAATTCACAAAATGCTGGAACCGCTGCACCTTTTGTGGGTCTTCAATCGTCGTTTTCCACTCACATTGATAAGTGTTAACTAAATGTTCCATCTGCGCTTCTAATTCAGCACAAATGCCAAGAGAATCCTCAATTATTACCTGTTTCAAGTATTCAATACCGCCCTCAAGCTTATTCAACCAAGTAGCAGTGCGTTCCAATCTATCTGCCGTGCGGATGTAGAAAACCAAGAATCGATCGATATATTTAATCAGCGTTTCCTTATCGATATCCGTCGCCAGCAAAACCGCGTGTTGTGGCTTAATGCCGCCATTGCCGCACACGTACAAATTCCAGCCGTTTTCCGTAGCAATGATCCCAAAATCCTTGCTTTGAGCTTCCGCGCATTCGCGAGTGCAACCAGAGACAGCAGATTTGAGCTTGTGGGGCGATCGCAAACCGCGATAACGCAATTCAACCTCGATCGCCAAACTCGTTGAATCCTGCACCCCAAAGCGGCACCAAGTGCTACCAACACAAGATTTTACAGTACGCAGAGCCTTACCGTAAGCGTGTCCCGACTCAAATCCCGCATCAATCAACCGACGCCAAATATGCGGCAATTGATCCACGCGAGCTCCAAACAAATCAATCCGTTGCCCGCCAGTAATCTTAGTATAAAGCCCAAAATCCCTGGCAACTTCACCCAAAACAATCAACTTATCAGGAGTGATTTCTCCCCCCGGTATTCGCGGCACCACCGAATAAGTACCGTCGCGCTGAATGTTTGCCAAAAAGTAATCGTTTGTATCTTGCAAACCGACGTGAGACTTCTCTAAAATGTGGTCATTCCAAGTAGAAGCCAGCATGGAACCAACAGCAGGCTTGCAAATTTCGCATCCCTTACCTTTGCCATGTCTTTCAATCAACTCCTCAAAGGTTTTAATCTCTTGAGAACGCACTAAATGGTACAATTCTTGACGAGAATATTCAAAATGTTCGCAGAGATTATTTTTGACTGCAAACCCAGCTTTTTTCATCTCCGACTTAAAGATATCCGTGACCAAAGGCACGCAGCCGCCGCAGCCAGTACCAGCTTGAGTGCATTTCTTGACGCTGGCAACATCGATTAAATTGCGATCGCGAATCGCTGCACAAATCTGACCTTTGGTAACATTATTGCAAGAACAAATTTGAGCAGAATCCGGCAAACTGTCTACTCCAAAACCCGCTGATGCTCCCCCTTCTCGCGGTGGCATTAACAAATCTTCGGGATGCGGCGGCAGAGCAATTTCATTTTGCATGAATTGCAGCAAAGTGCCGTAAGCAGAAGCATCTCCCACGAGAATTCCGCCTAAAATTAGACTGCCGTCTCGATTTAAAACTAATTTTTTGTAAATGCCTTGGAAGGTGTCAGTGACAACAATTTCTTTAGCATCGCCCGACTTGGGAAAAGGATCTCCAAAACTAGCGACATCCACCCCCAATAATTTGAGTTTAGTAGACATATCCGCACCTGTAAAAGTGCTTGTAGCGGGGGAATCCTGCCGGCCATCGGCTGCACGGCTCAAAGTATCTGCTGCTACGCTTGCCATTGTATACCCAGGCGCAACTAAGCCGTAGATGCGATTTTGATAAAGCGCACATTCTCCGATCGCATAAATGTCAGGATCGGAGGTTTGGCAGCTATCATTTATGATGATACCACCGCGTTCTCCTACTTCTATACCGCAACTTCTGGCAATTTCGTCGCGGGGGCGAATGCCAGCAGAAAACACAATCATATCTGTTGCCAATTCCGAACCGTCAGCAAACAGCATTTTAGTAACTTTGCCATCTTTGCTAACAATTTCTGTGGTAGATTTGCTGGTATGAACCGAAACCCCCAACTCTTCTATTTTGCTGCGGAGAATTGCACCGCCCATCTCGTCAACTTGCACGGGCATCAGCCGCGAGGCAAACTCAACTACGTGAGTTTTTAGACCCATATTTTGGAGCGCGTTTGCACATTCTAGACCTAACAAGCCGCCGCCAATTACTACACCAGTTTTGCAATTTTTAGCGTAATCTGACATCGCTTCTAGGTCGTCAATTGTCCGGTAAACAAAAGTCCCTGTAGCGTCTTTGCCTTTAATTGATGGCACAAATGGATAGGAACCGGTGGCGAGAACAATTTTGTCGTAGGTAACTTCTAAACCGTTGGCTGAAGAGACTATTTTGTGTTCCCGGTTAATGGCTACTGCTTTGTCGCCGATGTAAATTTGAATGCCGTTTTCTTGGTAAAATCCCGGTGCAACTAAAGATAAATCTCCCGCTGTTTTGCCAGAGAAAAATCCGCTGAGGTTTACGCGATCGTAAGCAACACGCGGTTCTTCACAAAAAGTAATTAAATTCCAGTGTTTGGCAGCATCCGAGCTGACCATTAACTCTAGGAACTTGTGACCTACCATGCCATTGCCGATTACAATGAGGTTTTTTTTGGCTGTCATTAGAATCTCTTTTATCCCGTTTATCAGTCGTTGGGTTAATTAATATAAGACTTTTTTGTAAACTTTTGTACTTATAGATACAAAAAATGGAGATTTATGCAATTGTCGAATACTCGCGATTGCATTTTTGCATGATGTCTGCGATCGAGGTAAATAGGGTGCTTCACTAAGTCTTTTGGAAAAAAAGATTAATATCTTAATGTCACATACCTTACAGTTTTCTAATTTTTAATTATTATTTAACTAACAAGCAGGAAGCCCCGCGCCAAAAATGGTACGAGTTGAGCGAGGGCATGAAAACGAATAAATTAAGTGGGTTGAATGCCCACTTGATTTATAAATATTCTCGCATATGAGGAATACTGTAGCATCAGCGCTGGGTAGTTCACGCTCCCATGCCCGAATACTGCTTCAAACCCTGCCGCCAAAGCCACCGATTCCACACAAAAAACACCGCACTCCAAGCCAGCATCACCAACAAACTGCGCCCTACATCTACGGGCAATCCGATCAAGATTGAAGCGGGAAAATGAATCAAATAAGGAAAAGGGGTCCATAAAACTACTTCGCGCACGGGCGCGGGAAACACTTCTAGCGGCGCGGTAATTCCCGATAAAAACAGGTAAATTAAAGACCAGAATTGCTCGATCGCACTTGCCCTCTCCAGCCAAAAAGCAAACAGCGCAAAAGTATACTGTATCAGAAACCGCAAACAAAAAGTCAAGACGATAACCAACAAAAATAGCAAAAACCTGCCCAAACTCGGCAGCCAAAAAGACTGCGGGTAAATTGCAAAAAATAGCAGCACTAATCCGAATACAAAGGGCAGCCTTGCAAACCTTTCGGAAACGTGAGATACGAAGTGGTGCCATACGGGATCGAGAGGCTGCAACAATCTATTAGATAGCTTGCCTTGCACTACTTCCTTTTCAAACTCCCAAATTACCCAAACTACATTTACTTGCCTGACAATGAAAGTGGCTAAAAAATAACGGGCAAAGTCGAGGGAATTCAGCCCAAATTGACCAGTATTGGCCGCCTGCATCCAAACACCCATCAAGATAAATGGCAAAGCTCCCGACAGGGCCCACAAAAACAATTCTGCCCGGTATTCGAGCATATAAGCGTAGTAGGTAAATAACAAAGTTTTAGCAATTTTGATGGATTTTGTCATATCAATTTTAGATTTAATTTTTCGGTGTTAGCAACGGGCAAGATGCCCGTTCCAAAAAACATTGAAACTCTCGTGTAACAGATATCTTGCCTTTTATGGAGAATGAACCCAGCCAAAAATATTACACTTTTCCCGTGCGGAAAACGCGACCGATTACCTCTTCAATTGGCGGATCGGTAACAGTCAAATCTATCACGTCCAAGTCCGACAAAATCTTCGCCACGCTCACCGTCAGCTCTTCCCTTTTCACTAAAAAACGCACCGATTGTCCCTCAATAGATTCTACCTCCCCGTAAGCAAAAGCACTATCTTTTGCCAGCGGCTTAGCTAATTTTACCTGAACTTCCCGATAAGGTGCAAACCTGTCGAGCAATCCGTCTAAACTACCATCATAAACTAATTGCCCTTCATGGATTAACAAAACGCGCTTGCACAAAGCAGTAATGTCCGCCATGTAATGGCTCGTCAACAGCACCGTTGCTTGATAGCGCTCGTTATATTCTCGCAGAAATTGCCTGACGCTAAACTGTGCGTTTATATCCAAACCTAAAGTCGGTTCATCTAAAAATAATACTTCCGGCTGGTGCAGCAGCGCCGCCATTAATTCAGCTTTCATTCGTTCGCCTAAAGAAAGCTTTCGTACCGCCTGATTTAACTTGCCTTCTAGTGACAGCATCTCTGTCAATTCTCCGACTCGCCGCCGATAATCTGTATCGGGAATGCCGTAGACCGCGGCATTGATTCGCAGAGAGTCAAGCACAGGTAAATCCCAAATTAACTGCTGTTTCTGCCCCATGACTAAGGTGATTCTTTGCAGAAAATCTGCTTCGCGGCGGAAAGGAGTACGATCGCACACACTCACCGTACCCGCAGACGGATAAATCAAACCCGTCAGCATTTTCAGCGTAGTAGTTTTGCCCGCACCGTTAGCACCGAGAAACCCCACGAATTCCCCCGGTTCAATACTGAAAGAGACGCCCTCAACTGCTTTAATATTGCGGTAAGTGCGACTAAAAAAGTGTCGCACTGTTCCTTTAAGTCCCGGTTCTTTAATCGCTACTGGATAAACTTTGCTCAAGTCTTCAACTAAGATAATTGGCATCGGCTCAAATTTTAACTTTTATTTTAATCTAGGGTATTTCCATCAGGCTTGTGCCAAGATGGAGCGATCGATATCTCTAGTAGGGTGCGCCAGCCATTGCTCGATCGCGAGTGAGAAAGTAACGGTGTTCGGGCGCACCCTACTAAACGGTAGAATATTGAACAATATCCATGCTGACATCGCACAAAGTTTACAAATATGGTACTCACACCAGATAATTCAGACATCTCTCGTTTGTTAGGAGACAATTCTTCTGAAAATATTACACTTGCACCAGAACAACTTGCTAGTTTTCCTGGGGGACTTTGGATGCTGGGCGGGAATGATACTGTCACGGGATCGTCAGATGCAGAACGGATTTTTGGCAACGATGGTAAAGACAGCCTGTTAGGCGGTGTCGGCAGTGATTCTATTTACGGTGGCAAAGATGATGACGATGTGTTAGGAGAAACTGGCGAGGATTTGTTGACAGGAGATAGAAATAGCGATTTCCTTAATGGGGGTGGGGGAAATGATTTGCTGCGCGGAGGACAAGGTGTTGATTTATTAGTGGGCGGTGACGGTAATGATACTTTAATTGGCGACAGAGAGGTGGATATTTACCAAGGTGGTGCAGGTAGCGATGTATTTGTTTTGAGAGTCGATCAAGCGGGAAGCAGAGTAGTGGGAATTGAAGTTCCTGACGCGGTAATTGTGGATTTTGATAAGTCTAGCGATTCGATTGGCATTAGTGTGCCATTTACCAGCAGCAATATCTCCTTGGAAGAGGTAAGTTATAGCTTGAACGATCCGAGACTGCTGCTGATCGATCCTTCAACTATAACGGGGGGAACGAGTTTGTTAGCCAAGGGTGGCATCTCGCAGCGAAGTCTCGATCCGGATGGCAACGGTCGCGTAGAAGCTACTAATATTAGATTCGGTTTTACGAATGCTTTGTTGGGTACTGTTTTGAATGTGACCCCAGCCGATTTAAACGGTCGTTTTATTAATGCTAATTCTTTGCTTTAATTCATGGGTTATATATCCCTAGTAGGGTGCGCCTAGCGCACCTTACCCATTACGCATTATCTAACTCACCGTCAAAACTGCGCGATAGCGCACTTGATTGTCCCGTACTTTTTGCATTGCTTCATTCGCTTGTGCGATCGCAAAAACTTCGACAATCGGCTCAATCCCAAACCTCTCTGCAATTGACAGCATTTCATTAATCATAGCGCGACCGCCGATCGGCGAAGCCATAATTCGGCGCCGCTTTGTCAGCAACGGAAACAAGGGAATGCTCAACGGTGCGTCCGGAACCCCCACAAAAGCAAGCGCACCGTCAGAATCGAGAAAATCAATGTATGGAACCCAATCTAAAGCAGCAGGAACAGTGCTCAACAAAATATCTAATTTGCTGCTGGGCGCTTGAGGAATTTCGCCTTTTCCTACTACAATAGCTTCGTCCGCCCCCATTTTCTGTGCAAATTCTGCCTTATCTTGGGAAGTAGTAAAAACTGTAACGCGGTTGCCTAATTTTTTCGCAAATTGCACCGCCATGTGTCCCAAACCGCCGATGCCGAGAATGCCAATTTCTTGCCCCGAACTCATCCCCGCATTCCGCAAACCTGCATAAACCGTAATTCCGCCGCACAACAGCGGCCCCGCTATTTTGGAATCGATGCCTTTGGGAATAGGAAAAGCAAAGCGGGAATCTACCATCAAATAATCGGCAAAACCGCCCGGGCCTGTAACAATTAATCCCTGGTTTTCATCGCAGAGATTTTCGTTACCGCGCAAGCAGTCGCGGCACTGCAAACAAGACGACCTTTGCCAGCCCACACCAACGCGATCGCCCACTTTTAAATGAGTCACTTGGGGCCCTATTTCTGCCACTTCTCCGATAACTTCGTGGCCGGGAACGAGAGGATATTTTGATTGACCCCAATCGTTGTCAATCATGTGCAAGTCTGAGTGACAGATGCCGCAAGTTAACACTTTTATCAGACATTCATGTACTTTGGGAGGTTCCACATCGAATTTGTATTCTTCAAGCAATCCCCCTGTTTTTTTAGCTGCTAGTGCTTTGATTTGCATGGTGGTGTTTCCTGGTTTGTTTGCCATTATAGTGTTCGGGCCGGGTTTAACACTCTCTTTCTTTAGTTGTATATATTCAAGGGAATCTGGCACTAGGACTCAGGCGCGTTACTAATAATTTGTCTGGTGCGCCCTGGGTACCTTACCAATTACCCATTATCCATTACCACTTAGGATTATAACTTGCCCTTTTCCATTGCCCACTGCATCAAACCGGGGAACAAACGATAAGCTTCCGATGCCAAAAAAGCAGGGCCGACGGTAACTTCTGCACGCTGATTTTTCACAGCATCCCAGATAGCTTTAGCAATATCTTCTGGCTGAGTTGCCCACTCAGATTTCAGCATTTTGCTCATTTGCTGGCGGCGCGATTCGACTGCGGGTTCGTCTCGATCGCGAAATTGAGCTCTTTCTAAAAAATCGCTGTTAATCAGGCCCGGATGCACGGCGCAAACGTGAATACCTTGAGGCGCTAATTCCAATCGCAAACTTTCTGTTAAACCGGTTACTGCATATTTGCTGGCACAATAAGCAGTCATTTGAGGCAAAGGCATTTTGCCACCAATAGAACCAACATTGACTATTGTGCCAGTTTTTTGTTGCAGAAAATGTGGCAAAATTTCTTGAATTGTGTTAACGCAGCCCCAAAAATTGGTATTCATTAATTGCTGCCAGTCTTCGGAGGTAGTGTGCTCGGTCGCCCCCGTGACACAAATGCCGGCATTGTTAACCACAACATCGATGTTGCCGCAGGTATCTAGGGCTTTTTGGACGATCGCGCGCACTTGATGAATATCGCCAACATCCCCCGGAATAGCTACAGCGGAAGTGCCTTCTCGCTGCACTTGAGCCGCTGCTGCTGCCAATCTCTCTGGCTGGCGAGCTACCATCACTACATCGTAACCTTTACTTGCAAATAAAATTGCTGTTGCTTTGCCACTTCCTTGAGAAGCGCCTGTAATCAAAACTGTAGGAGCCATAGATAGTTATAAATTGTAAGTTTGTAATTTGTTTTTTACGATATTGAAACTATAACAGAGGTTAGGTAATTTTAGGGGCGGTCTATATTAATAATTATTGAGTATAAAAATTATTTGTGCTTCGGGAATGGTTTTTTTTTTACGAACCGCGAAGGGGCGAAGGAAGAGAGGAGAGGAGAAGAAGAGAATAGAAATTATTCATAATTTGTGAGAAAATTGCTTTGTAAATTTTCCCAATGCCCAATGCCCAATGCCCAATGCCCAATGCCTAAATAATGAATCTTCCGAAACAAACGCCTAATTGGTCGATCGCCCTAGTGTTAATTATCGGCGTTTTAGCCGTCTCAACTTCCTCAATCTTAATTCGGCTGGCTAACTTAAAAGCAGGCGCGGGCGGTTTGGGTTTCAGTCTGGTACTCGCGGCTTCTCGTCTGACTTTATCTGCTGTAATTCTGCTTCCTGCTTGGCGGAAAATTCAGTGGAACGCTTTGCAACCGGGAGCTCGGCGCTATGCTGCTGCTGCGGGTTTGTGTCTCGCCCTGCACTTTGCGCTGTGGATTACCTCACTTTCTTATACTTCGATCGCCGCCTCGACTGCCCTCGTCACCACTAATCCTGTGTGGGTAGCGCTGTTGTCGCGCTTCTGGTTCGGGGAAAAACTCAGCAAAATGTCGATCGCTGGCATTACTGTAGCCCTGACTGGGGGAATGGCGATCGCCCTCGGAAGCACGGGCGCAGCCCATGCTGGCAGCAGCCAACTGCTTGGCGATTTCCTGGCTATGGCTGGTTCTTGGGCTGTCAGCTTGTATTTGCTGCTGGGCCGGGAAGCTCAGCGGCGGGGACTGGGAATTGGTGGCTATATCGCGATCGCCTATACTGTTGCTGCGATCGTTTTGCTGCCTCTCCCCTTCGCCTTCGGCACTACTTATACTAACTACCCAGACATTGTATATTTTTATATTTTGCTAACGGCCGCTTTGCCTCAGTTAGTCGGCCACACCATTTTGAACTGGGCCGTAGTGCAGATTTCCCCAACTCTGGTAACTCTTGCCATCTTGTTTGAACCGGTTGGGGCGAGTTGGTTGGGTTATTTGCTGTTTGGGGAAGTGCCGGCGCCGGCGGTACTCGCAGGTGCTGCGGTGCTGCTGTTGGGGGTAGCAACCGCTACCGTCGGAGCAAAAAAAATCACTGTCAACAGTTAAGAGTTAACATTTTTCAACATTGCCACTACCGTTGCCGTGAGTCAGAATAAAACAGATTAGGGCTTAAAAACAAAAATAACTCGTCGCTTAAATATTGGTTCCAAACTATCAAATGTCTGACTAATCACTAATGACTAATGGACTAATGATATTCGGGTGCCTTTCGGAGAATAAAATTATGTTGCCAGAACAACTACAGCGGATCATCGGCTACTTTATCGAAGAAGCCACAGAACAGATCCAAATTATCGAACAAGGCTTGCAAGATCTGCAAAATACCCTGCCAGCTCCCCAAAGAATACACCAGCTCATCCGAGCCTCGCACTCGATTAAGGGGGGAGCAGCTATGCTCGGATTTAGCAGCATTCAGCGAATTTCTCATCGGTTGGAGGATTATTTAAAGCTGCTCCGAGAATGTCCGATCGCCATTGATAGCAGGCTACAATCGCTCTTAACCGAAGTTTTTGATATTTTAGCAGGCCTCGTGTCAAAGGTTTCTAAGGGTTTTGGGCTCAACCACGAAGACGCAAACCAAATGCTCTCCCTCGCCGAACCGGTTTTTGACGAACTCGACGCTTACCTGAGATTGCGAATTCCCACTCGCCTGACTGTGAGAGCTACTACGGACGAACACATTCACGTTTTCTCCGGTTACTGCACCTCTTTGAGCGAATTTTCCTCGGCTATTGCTTCGCGCGTCGGTTTGCTCGGAGGCACTATTACCCGCCACGATCGGGATAGCCAGGGCATACGCCTTTGTATTGACATTTATCTGCCGCCTTACACCAGGATCGAAAACATCCGCCAAGCTGTCGAACTCTCCGGCGCTATTATCGGAAATGTTCAGACGCAGCGAGACTTTTCGCTGCTGGCGACTGCGGATTATCCGGTTTACCAAAGTGCGATCGAACCTCCCGCAATTTGCATCGGATGCCGCTATTATTACGGCAGAAGCGACGGTGGCTACCTGCTCAATTGCACGATCCATCCCCGCGGCCCGGAAACAGAAGATTGTCGCGATCGCGAACCGGAATAACCGCTGAAAACTCAGCCCTCGGAAGCACGATTTGCCACCCGAAAAACTTTCTTCTGAAACCAATATTTTCCCTGAAACATTTCACACTACCCCCCTGCCAAATTCTTTTTGAGTTCCTAGATAATTAGATCTTTGTCTTTTAGATAACTAAATCCTTCTTCCTTGTGAAACCTCCCCTAACCACTGATACCCCAACTCGAATTAATTGCATCATGCTTGCAGGATGAGCGATCGCCCAGACATTAATTGTCAGACAAGTGATTGCCATAACTAGCAAGATGTATGTCGGAGGCATGACTACCCCGATCGCGAACCAGGTGAAAACGTGAAATATCATTGCTGTAGCCCAAAGGCTGGCAACAACCACAGACGCCCAAATTTGGATTCGAGGTCGGTTTAGTCCTATCAAAATCGCTGTTTGCAAAGTAGTCAGCAAGTTTGCCGGAACTAAAAAGGCACAGATAGCTATGCAGTAGGTATGAGAAAATTCAGTAACTGTATTGAAGTCGATCATCAGTCTAATTGTCGGGCCTGTTGGGTATACTTAAAGAGCTTAGCGTGACTTGACTTTCAGATCTTGTCACCATTACCTTAACTTAATATTTCAGTAACTAGGCCGCTCTGGAGACGCATTTCTCTCTCCCTTTTCCAGCAGGCAAAATTTTACCACAAATATTAAACTTTTGGGAAATTATTAAACATACTTGAAGAATGGCAACAATTGCTATGATAATTAACATCGGGAAGCGATAGTATAGAAGAGCCAAGTCGGTAAAATTTCTAGAATGCTGAGGCTGGTATAACAGCAACAAATACTGCAGGCTGGTTTTCGACTAAATCATTTTTGATTCGCTGAGTATCGGATGATTGATTCTCACCGTCCATTAAGGGATCGAGCCGTTATGCGATCGAACAATATGAGATTATTATGGAAAAGCCAATTTGCTCTCAAATTTCAAATCAATAGAACTCTCTCCAAATTTTACAGCGGAAGACAAAGCAAATGGATCAACAAATCACAATTCCCGCACTCGAAGAAATTGACTTGACAAACTGCGACAGAGAACCCATTCATATATCGGGGCACATTCAGCCACACGGGGTGCTACTTGTGGTACAAGAACCTGAACTAGAAATACTGCAAGTCAGCGAAAATACGCAAGATTTGTTGGGAATTGATGCAGAAAGTGCGATCGGTAAAAATTTGAGCGTATTATTCAATCGAGTTCAACTAAAAAAACTCAATCTTTGTTTACGTAATGAAAACTTAAAAACTGTTAATCCAATTAAACTCTCTGTCACAAACAAAGGTCAATATTTAGAATTTGATTGCATCCTCCACCGAGTAGAAGAAGTATTGATTGTCGAGTTAGAATTAGCCACAAACCCAGAAAATATTTCTGTTTTTAGTTTTTATCATTCAGTGAGAGCCACTGTCAGTAAAATTCAAAGCGCCCCAAATCTCAAAGAATTATCTCAAATAACTGTAGAAGAAGTCAGAAAAATATCTGGTTTTGATCGAGTTATGCTCTATCAATTTGACTGCGAAGGCAACGGCGCTGTGATCGCTGAAGCTAAAGCAGAAAACCTAAGTCCTTTCTTGGGATTAAACTACCCCAGCTCAGATATTCCCAAACAAGCCCGACAACTGTATACGTTAAATTGGCTGAGGTTGATCCCCGATGTTAATTATCAACCCGTCCCCCTTGTTTCAGGAAACAATGCTCTTACCACCCAGTCTCAAAACCTCAGTTTCAGCGTGTTGAGAAGCGTTTCTCCCATTCACATAGAATACCTGCAAAATATGGGCGTTGCAGCTTCGATGTCAATCTCATTAATCAAAGACAAAAAACTGTGGGGATTGATTGCTTGCCACAACTATACACCAAGACACCTCAACTATGAATTGCGCGCAGCTTGCGAATTTATCGGGCAAGTAATGTCCTTAGAACTCCAATCAAAAGAAGGAAACGAAGACTACGACTACAAATTACACTTGAAATCGATTCAGACCAAGATTTTTGAAGACATATCCACGTCCGAAAACTTGTCACAAGTGTTAGTTAAATGTCAGCATAATTTGCTAGAAGCAGTCAACGCCCAGGGAGCCGCAATAGTATTTGGGGACAATTGCTATCGAGTCGGGCAAACACCTCAAGGAGAATCCCTCAAATACTTAACTCAGTGGGTGCAAAAGCATTTAAATAAAGAAATTTTTTATACAGACTCGCTGACCAAATGCTATCCTGAAGCTGAGGAATTTAAAGACACGGCTAGCGGGTGTTTGGCTATAGCAATATCGCCGACGCAGAAAATATACATTTTGTGGTTTCGCCCCGAAGTAATTAAGACAGTAAATTGGGCGGGCAACCCTAACAAACCAGTTGAAACCGATGAAGATGGCAACCCTCGACTGTCTCCTCGGAAATCCTTCGAGCTGTGGAAAGAAAATGTGAGGTACAAATCGTTGCCTTGGAAACAATGCGAAATAGACGCTGCATTGGAACTGAAAAAAGCAATGATTAATATAGTGCTGCGCCAAGTTGACAAACTCGAAAAATTAAATACAGCATTAGAAGCATCAGTCGCCCGAGAACGCGAAAAAACTGCTAATTTAAAAACAGCAATGTCCGAGCTTAAGCGGGCGCAAACTCAATTGGTGCAAAGCGAAAGAATGTCAAGTTTGGGACAGTTGGTGGCGGCGGTAGCTTATGAAGTCACTAACCCGATTAACTTTATCTATGGAAATCTTAGTTATGCCAACGAATACAGTCACAAAATGCTGAATTTATTGCAGCTTTACGAGCAGCACTATCCTTCACCTTCGCCAGAAATTCAAGCCCAAATAGAAGCAGTAGAATTAGAGTTTATAGTTGAAGACTTGCCCAAGTTGCTGGGTTCAATGAAAGTAGGAGCTAACCGCATCCGCGAGATAGTTCAGTCGCTGCGAAATTTCTCTAGAATTGACGAAGCAGAGATTAAACCAGTTGACATTCACGACGGATTAGACAGCGCTTTGCTGATTTTGAGCAACCGACTCAAACCGAAGCCCGATCGCCCAGCAATTCATCTCATCAAAAAATATGGATCTCTGCCTTTGGTTGAGTGTTACGCAGTTCAAATCAACCAAGTATTTATGAATGTACTGGCAAATGCAATTGATGCTCTCGAAGAGGCTTTTGTCAACAATAATTTATCGCCGCAGGGCGGCGGCGAAGAGCCAGTTAAGTACGGACAAATTCGGATTGTGACTGAACTTTGTCCCGGAGAAAAAGCCGTAGCAGTTCGGATCGAGGACAACGGTTGGGGCATGGAAGAAAAAGTTCGCCAGAAAATTTTTGAGCCGTTTTTTACCACAAAACCGGTGGGCAAAGGTGCGGGGATAGGTTTGGCGATTAGCCATGAAATTGTCGTAGAACAACACGGCGGCAAATTGACTTGCATTTCTGCCCCCGGAGAGGGAACTGAGTTGATTATTGAGATTCCATTGAGCCAAACTCATCCCACACCCATTGTCAAGTGAAAAAAAATCCGCGCTAGCGAAGCTATCCCGAAATTAGGAAATCGACCCAATTCACAAATCGAAAATTCGATTAAAATACAAAAGCAGCTAAGTAGATTTGAGCCAATTCAGAGGAAGCTAGTATGACTGAAAAAAAAACCGCCCAATGGGATGCCGGCCGGTTTCTCAAAACCTTGGCTTATTTCGGCGTCATTCCCTTCATTGGCAGCATTAGCTGGCTGCAACAACTCTTTGGAAGCAGCAGCAACAGTAAAAAAGACAAACCTAAACTGATACTGGTAGCCGGTGCCACCGGCGGCGTCGGGAAGCGAGTTGTCAAGCGGCTGCAACAGCGCGGATATAAAGTACGCTGCCTCGTCAGAGATGCTAAAAGAGCAACAGAAATTCTCGACAATAATCTCGAATTAGTCGAAGGAGATATTACTCTGCCAGAGACGCTTACACCGTTAGTAACCGAGGGCGTGGAAGCAGTTATCTGCTGTACCGGCACTAAAGTTCAACCTATAGAAGGAGACACCCCAACCAGGGAAAAATACTATCAAGGCATCAAATTTTATATGCCGGAAGTTGTCGATGTTCCCGAAATTGTCGAATACAAAGGCATCAATAATTTAGTGCAAGCTGTTCGCCGCCAGCTAATTCAAGCAGGCGAAAAAACAATTTTTGACTTCACAAAACCCAGCCAAGATTTAAAAGAAACTTGGGGAACCCTCGACGACATCGTGATGGGTGGCACCAGCGAAAGTTCGATTCGGCTGACAGACAATACTGCTATATTCACAGGCAATGTTTCTACCGCCAACTCGGGTGGCTTTGCTTCGGTGCGTACCCGCAACTTCGATCCTCCGCTTAATCTCGCAGGATTTAGCGGCCTCTACCTGCGCGTCAAAGGGGACGGTAAGCGCTACAAATTAATTGTTCGCAGCGAATCTAAATGGGATGGAATTGGCTATTGCTATTCCTTTGATACTGTTTACAATATCTGGATTACTGTCACCATTCCCTTTGATGAGTTAATTCCAGTATTTCGCGCCAAAACTGTCAAAGATGGCTCCAAATTTGATGCCAGCAGTATTTTTTCTTTTCAGTTAATGTTGAGCAAATTTGAGTATGATGGCGCGCTCAACCCGAAATTTACACCGGGTATTTTTCAAATCGAGCTAGAATCTATTAAAGCTTATGGGGGACAGACTTTGCCGCGATTTGTGATGGTGAGTTCGGCAGGAGTTACCCGCCCCGGTCGCCCGGGAATTAACTTGGAAGAAGAACCGCCTGCTGTCAGGATGAATGATATGTTGGGGGGGATTTTGACTTGGAAGTTGAAAGGGGAAGATTGTGTGCGATCGAGCGGCATACCTTATACTATTGTCAGACCTTGCGCTTTGACTGAAGAACCGGGAGGCAAAGCTTTAATATTTGAGCAAGGAGACAATATCAGGGGCAAAGTTAGTCGGGAAGATATTGCAGAATTGTGTGTGCAGGCTTTGGAACAACCGCAAGCTTGCAACGTTACTTTTGAGGTGAAAGAGGGGGAAAATGGTAGTTCTCCCGGAGACTGGCAGGCTTTGTTTGCGGGAGTTAAATAACTATTATTTGTAGGGTCGAAGTCTAGATACACTCTAACCCCCCTTAATAAGTGGGGACAAGAAATCGTTTCAAGGACTTAGTGCCGGTGCGCCGAATAGTACCCTACAAATGCGAGTTTTATAACTGGTTCCCAGGCTATGCCTGGGAATTAATGTCCAGAGGCTCTGCCTCGCTTGTTAGTAGGAAAATTGGAGGCAGAGCCTCTGGATCTGCGTTACCAGGCATAGCCTGTTAACGAGTAAAGTTACCAATTACCGATTACTATGTCTGTGACTTTTTCCCGACGCTCCTTGACGCCTTATTTGTTTTTGCTTCCGGCTTTATTTATTTTGAGTTTGACTGTTTTGTGGCCGGCGGTGCAAGCTTTTTATTTGAGTTTTACTAATTACGAATATGATTTAACTCAAATGCCACAGTGGGTGGGTTTGAAGAATTTTAACAGGTTGTGGGGCGATCGCACATTCTGGCAAACTTTGACGAATACGCTGCTGTATCTCACCTGCGTTGTGCCTGTATTGGTTGTTGTGCCGTTGGGAATGGCGATTTTGTGCAACCAAAAACTTAAGGGGATGAACTGGTTTCGAGCAGCATACTACACGCCGGCGGTGATTTCCATGGTTGTCGCCGGGATTGCTTGGAAGTGGCTGTTTGCTGAGACTGGACTGCTGAATCAGTTGGGGGAATTGTTGGGTTTACCTCCTGTTTCTTGGCTGGCTAATCCGAAGTTAGCAATCTTTAGCGTTATGGCAGTTACTATCTGGAAAGGATTGGGTTATTACATGGTGATTTATTTAGCAGGGCTGCAAGCTATTCCGGCAGAACTTTATGAGGCGGCTGCTATTGATGGTTCTGATGGTTTGGGAAAGCACTGGGATATTACTGTGCCGCTGATGAAGCCGTATCTAGTTTTGGTAGCGGTAATTTCGGCGATTTCTGCTACTAAGGTTTTTGAAGAAGTTTATATTATGACTCAGGGCGGGCCCCGCAATAGTTCTAAGACGGTTGTTTATTATCTTTACGAACGGGCTTTTAAGGACTTGGAAATTGGCTATGCTTGCACGATCGGGCTGGTTTTGTTTTTGCTAATTTTGGGTTTGTCGATTTTGCAAGTTAGCCTTCAGGGTTTGACTCGCAATGATTAAGATTGGTGGCTGATTAGGGCTGACGCAATCCGGGCATCATAAACTAGGTTTCTCGTTCTCATTCCTGCGATTACCAGGGCTTTGTTACATTCAGAAACCAGGTTTACTGCTCTAATTTAGACTAATTTTAGACTGGAACCTCGAAGTAATGCGATCGCTCACGGCTTTGGGCAGGTCTTATTGGCGAAATCACAGCTATAAATATAGGGTTTCTGCCAGTTCAGAGGAATTTCTAATAAATCCCTGGTTCCGGTCATTCCCTGTCCCAGAAAGAGCAGCACGGCGATCGAGTTCAAGATCACATGGATAGTGCGCCAGCGATTTGAGCGGTCTTTGTAAATGTCTTGAATGATGGCAAGGGAGAAAACCATAATTAGCGCAGCGGCGATGCCAATGTAGTAGTGAGACCAATACCATTCATTGGTTCGCCGATAAACGCCATCTTGAGTGCCAAGAATTACCAAACCAGTACCTGTTAGCGTCGCAAATATGCCGCGCCATAAAGCGGGTGTCGCTCGATATAGCATCACCAAAGAGGCGATAGTTGCAACAAACATCAGCAGAATGAAAATGACCTGAAACGAGTTTTTGCTCCAAACATCCTTGCTCAAAATATGCTCAAAAATCGGGTAGGCTAGACCCAACAAAGTCACTCCTACCACAGAACCTGACAGAATTCGACCTGCTTTGACGTGTTCTGAAGCGACTACAGGTGGAATTTTGCTCTTGGTGTCGATCGCAATTTGCTTGCGACGCTGCATAGTTTGCCACGCCATATTGAGAACAACACCAATCATAGGAAAAACAATCGCTACAGCTAAAATAGGATGCAGCAAAGCCAGAAAATCTTTAAATTCCATACAGCACCTTTTTGTTGAAGAGGGTTGGCTTCATCAACCCGGTTTTTGCGATACATAATATCATACCCGGCGATCTAAGCACAGTAAGTTTGTAGCCAGGACTAATAGCGATTATTCGCCTCCATAGAGAGAATAGAAGCCCTGACTACAAACACGCTTTATGAAGGGTAACTCACCGGAAATTTTGATAAATCAGAAGATATATAGCCATCCTCGCATCATTTGTGAATTTCTTACTCCCTCCCCTTGATAAGGGGAGGCTTGGGGTGGGGTCAAAAAATTACGGCTCCTGCAAGGATTGCTATAGCATTTGTCTATTGCGCGAGGTACAACTTTCTCAATTATGCAATGGAAGAATTACAGTTACCTTGTTTTCAGGGAAATGAAAACTGCTGGCGGTAATGTCGGTGCCGGTTAGCCACTAATTCCCTGCATCACTTTGAGCCTATATGTTACTAGCCTTTCAGTATTGAAAAACTCCTAGCGAGTGTGAAAACACATCTGCGCCAAACTCAAACAAACAACCCCGATAAGTTATAATTTGAATATATAATTTTGAACGTTTTAATCACTAAAATTTAGCGAGGTAATTAACTAATTGAATCCAGTGCAAAAGAGTTTAATTTCTTATGATTTATGCTGTAAAATGGCCGTCAATTCCTGACCGAAGACGGGGTTGGAGAAAAAGTCTGCGTTTGCAATTTTATGGCGAGTCAAACATTATTTAACTACTATATATTCGTTAGTTACAAATTAATTTTTGAGCAAGTAAGTCAAAACGCGTGCTGCATACTGTTCGGGGATTGGGATATGTGTGGCAAGACCAAAAGTGATGAGGGGCGAATTGACAAATACTTGGCGTATAAAGTATAAATACTGGTGAATCCGCTCCTATTATACTCCCTATTTTTTATACCAAATAGACCTAGAAATCCGGTCGTTCCTGATAATCTTCTGCAGAACTAGGGTCTAATTCCCAGCGACTTTCATCTCGATGTTCAAGCATATTTGTTGTGTTCAAAATAGCGCCATCGGCTATCTCTATGCCCGCAGCGGCTCCGAGTTCGTCAACAATATCCAGGTCTGGAGTAGGCGCGGTTCCGCCCACCGATTGCTCGCCAGTGGCACTTTCCTGTTCCGCAGCCGGATCGCCATCCTCGCCGCCGATTTGGGAACTGGTGGAGTAGTCCGAACTGCTGTCCTGCAGGGTTGTTATGTCGTCTTGGCTCACCCCCGGTTGATCGATGACGCCGGTACCGTAAGATTCGGTAATTTCTTGAGGTAAGTCACCCAAATTATTGCGTTCTTTTGTTTTTTTTGCGTTGATTTTTTTTTGTTGTGCCACGATACTTGCTCCTGTTTTTTTATTCAATTAAATTTAAAATGTCCGAATTTGCCTTTAACTGAATTGTTTTTAGTAATTGTCGATGGCTATAATTACTTGGTATCGTAGTTGCTATTTAAACTTTTAGCTTCTATCCCAGGAAATATATTGATTCGGCTCAGCTATTTCATTGGGAATACAAAAAGCGATCGCCCGTTTGAAAAGGGCGATCGCTTTTTAATAGGGAGGCTAATTCTATTCGGGAAAGTCAGGAATTACCCATTTGGGGGGTTCCATCCGTTTCCTTCTCACTGCTTCCTCTGCTATTTCTAGCATTTTATCCAGAGAAGTATTTTCAATAAAGTTGGACGTTGCTTCTGCGTATTCCCGCTTCGGGCACTTGTCGCCCAGAACGCAGCCATTGACGCAGGCTACAGCACAATCGACAGTGTTCTCCACCATAACTTTTTTCCTTTCACGGTTCCAACAACTAATAGGCAGGTACTCTGGGTGAATTTGTCAAGAGACTGCTCTATATCTTTATTTTACTTCACAAATTGTCATCAAAGCTCGATCGCAAGGGCAAAACTGTTATAAAATCAAAGCAACCTACCTAATCTGCCGATCGTGAGTAATTTTCTGCGGCGCTTAAAATTTTTACCTTGGCGAGAAATGCTGCAAATTGCCGCCCTTGTCAACTCAATCGTGATTGCACTGGAGCTATTTTTAGCCTGGGGTTTCACGCAATCGCGGGCAATCCGCAACGGGTTGACGCTTCTCTACAGTTCCTCCCTCGGGATATTGATACCTTTTGCAGCAGCAGTGGGAATGGGGGCTTTAGCAGTGTACTTTTTAGAATATTGGCAACAACAATTTTTGCTCAACCGAATTAGTTTGTGGGTTTTAGTTTTGTGCCTGCTCTTGGGTTTGGTTTTAAAATCATTCCTACCCATACCTGCTTCTTTAGCAAGTTTATCAGAAACTGCACTAATAGGAATTACGGTGGGAGTTTTTTGGAAGGGCCGGCCTTATTGGCGATAGTCATGCCATTTTAGATTTTAGATTTTAGATTGGCTATGACTGATGAAGATTCGGGTTTCGAGCTTGTCTACAGTTGCATTTTTTTGTGAAAAGAGTATCATGAGTCATCGATCATTGGTTATTAGTCTATATGTAGGGTGCGCAGTGCGCACCTTACCGCTTCAAGCAAGAAATTCCTTCTTCCTTCTTTCTGACATCAGTTAAATCCGTTACCGAATCCTTTGCCGAACTTCCTTATTCTTATGGCAGCCAAAAATCTGGAATAAATGTTTTAGTCAAACTGCGAGTAAACTGATTAATCTTTCTCCCCATTTGAATGTGCGGTTCGTCAGCTTCCACGGGAATAATTGCCGCTTTGTTTCCGATTCCGAAACGCGAAATAACCAAATTTGCAGCCTCCAAACCAGTAACATAAGCTTTTTCTTGCGACCAAGAACCGTGGCGGGTCACAACCCAATCGCCGCTCATGAATACATTATCATAACTTGTTACCGCAGGCAACAAATATTGATAGCTGCCAGGGGCAAAATGCGTCACCGCCCGCGACAGCCGAATCACGCTCCTGTCAATTACTTTTGCCTCCCGAAAAGCGGGGAGGCAAGTAGCTAAATCCCGCTGAACTAGGGAAACAATTTCCTCATCTTTGAGGGGAATTAATTGATTTGCGTGATAAAAGTCAGCTTCGACCACTGTTCCCGGTTCGTCTCGAAATTCGTCGTGCAAAGCATTTAAATCAAAAAACGTCCAACCTGTGGTTGAACTAAATCCAAAACAGGCATTAGAAGGCAGGGGAATGTCAATTTTCTTATCAAACCACAGGCGAACAGCTAACACGTCAACAGCACCCAAATTCATCACTTCCCGAAACTCTTGGCGAGTTTGCAAAGCTGGACTGCTGCCGATAATTTTTTGCATTCCCGTGACGCCAACTGCAAAAATAACTGCATCTGCATCGAAGGTTTCTTCGCCGCAAACAACGCCTGTTGCTCGGTTGTGGCTGTCAACTATTAAGTCAGTAACTCGCTGCTGTGTCAATACTTTTGCGCCTAGTTTTTCCAAGCGTTCGACCCAGGGACGAAAGATTTTTTCTCCGACTGTTCCGCGACACCAAACTACATCAAAATCCGGTTGGTGGGCTAATATGAAATAATAGAGCATTCCCAAAGCGGCGGCAGCAGAACACTGTTCTCCTGGTGCAAATAAACCTACTAATAACATCGGTTCAAAAGCATCGCGGTATAGCCTTGCAGAAACACCAAACTGTTTGAACAATTCGCGGGCTGTGACGCGATCGTACCTGTGCCAAGCTTTGTCGGAATTGTCGAAATCTAGGACGGCGTAGAGTAAGGGTAAGGCTGAAAGCCGATCGACTAATGGCAGCCTTTTAAATCGCGTGTAAAGAAAGGTTCCTAACGGTGTGGGAAGCCGCGGTTCGTCCTGAAAAATCGGCGATTCTACTTCCAATCCGGCGGGTGAATACTGACAAGAACGAGTCCAAGGCGTGAAGGGATCGAGGCCTAACTCCTTGACTAAGGAAAAGATATTTTTGTAGGGATACCAGAAGCCATGAATACCTGCTTCTACGGAACGGCCGCCGGCGGTTTTCCACCCCGCAACTAACCCACCCGGATAAGGGCCTGCTTCTAGCAGGGTGACATCATAGCCTTGCTGGGCTAGGTGATAGGTAGCGCCTAAACCGGCCCATCCTGCACCGACGATGACTATTTTTGGGGTTGACGATTCTGCTGACATTGCGTACCTCTTGATAATTTATTAATGATGACATAATTCATAAAATCCGGATTTGATATAAAATGTGTTGGATTATGTGCTAAATTTCGCTTGAGTGAATAATGAGTGTCAAAAACCGCCAGCAAACTAACCTGTTGCTGCTCTTATTTCCCGCTACGGCATGGCTGATGGTTTTCTTCATTTTGCCCGTGTTAATTGTACTGTTGTACAGTTTCTTAGAACGCGGTACTTACGGGGGCGTTACTTGGATATTTACTCTCAGCAACTACCAGCGTTTGTTCAGCGGACTGTTCTTAGGAGTAATTGGGCGATCGCTCTGGCTGGCTTTTTTGACAACGGCCGCTTGCTTGTTAGTTGGCTATCCCCTAGCATTTTTCATCGCCACCCGTTCTCCCCGCTGGCGAAATGCTTTGCTTTTGCTGGTAATTATTCCATTTTGGACTAATTTTTTAGTGAGAACTTACGCCTGGATCATACTCTTACGCAGCGAAGGAGTCGTTAACACAGCCTTGCAAAGCCTGCAAATTATTAGCGAACCGTTAAACTTGCTTTTTACGCCTTTCGCTGTGGCGATCGGTCTTATTTACGGCTATTTACCTTTCATGGTTCTGCCTTTATATTCTAGCATAGAACGCTTCAATTTTTCATTGGTAGAAGCTGCTCATGATTTAGGGGCAAACGATATTCGCACTTTTTGGCGCGTATTTTTACCATTAACAACTCGTGGCATTGTGGCAGGTTCGATTCTAGTTTTTGTTCCCGCCGTCGGCGCTTTCATCACACCGGATATATTGGGTGGTTCTAAAACAGTTATGGTGGGAAATTTGATTCAAAATCAGTTTATGAAAGCCCGCGACTGGCCTTTTGGATCGGCGCTTTCTATGCTGTTGACGGTAATCATATTGATTCCTGTGTTAATTTACTTCCGCGTGTCTGACGAACCTCAATAAGGTAAGGTGTAGATTAATCGGTGCACTCTGCATTTAGGTTAAAATGTGCTAATTATTAATGACTGATGACTAAAACAAAACTAGACTTGCTCGTGCGGGCGATCGGCAAAAAGTGGCTTTGGGTACAAGCTGCACTAGCATTTGCCTTTCTTTACTTGCCAATTCTCATCTTAATTATTTACTCCTTTAATGCCTCCCGATTCAATGCCGTTTGGCGGGGCTTTACTCTCGATTGGTACCGCAGTTTGTTTAGCAATGCAGGCGCGACTATTGCTACAAGTAGCAGCGCCGGAATCTTGACAGCCCTCAACAACAGCTTGCTAATTGCAGCTATTTCGACTGTGTTAGCCACAATTTTTGGTACAATGATCGCGCTAGCACTCGAACGCTTTTATTTCCCAGGACGCAAAGCAGTAGAGGCTTTACTGTTTTTGCCGATTATCATGCCCGAAATTACGATCGGCATTTCGCTGCTAGTTTTCTTTACCCTAGTATTTCGGATCCTAGAAAATCTCACGGGAATTCGCCTCAATCTCGGCTTACCTACCGTAATTATCGGTCATGTTGTCTTTAATATTTCCTTTGTGACTATTACTATCAGGGCACGTTTGGCAGAACTCGATCCGATATTAGAACAAGCAGCTTTTGACTTAGGCGCTAACGAATGGCGGACTTTTTGGCGCATCACCCTCCCTCTGATTTGGCCCGCTATTTTCAGTGCGGCACTGTTGGCTTTTACTCTGTCTCTGGACGATTTTGTCGTCACCTTCTTTACCACCGGCGTCGGTTCGGTGACGCTGCCGCTATTTGTTTACGGCATGATAAAGTTTGCAGTAACGCCAGCGATTAATGCTATTTCAACTTTGATGTTGTTCACTTCCTTATTCCTGGTTTTATCATCGTTAAAAGTTCAGAAAACTTAAAAATTTTTCTTTTTGTGTCATAATCATTGTCATCTGCAACTAACACAACCTATGAAACGCCTGCTGACTTTCCTAATTTTGTTTGTGATGAGTGCAACGGTGGCTTTGGGCTGTAGCCCCACAGGTGCTAACCAGCAGCAAGTCCTCAGCATTTACAACTATGCCAGTTATATCGCCCCAGAAGCGATCGCCCAATTCGAGAAAGAGAACAATGTGAAAATTCAATACGACACATTTGAGAACAGCGACGCACTCTACGCCAAACTCAAACAGGGAAACCCCGGTTACGACTTAATATTTCCCGCCGATTACATGGTGAAAATCATGATCGCAGAAAATATAATTGAACCGCTGAATTTAAATAATATTCCCAATCAAAAAAACCTAGAACCTAAATTTGTCAATCAAAATTTTGATCCGGGAAACAAATATTCCCTGCCCTACCTGTGGGGAACAATGGGAATTGGCTACAACGTCAAAACAACCAAGGGCGATATCAACAGTTGGGCGGCGATGTTCGACCCGAAATATACCGGAAAAGTCGCGTGGCAAGACGATGCAAGATACACATTTGCAGGAGTTTTAATGTATTTAGGATTTGACCCCAATACAACCAATCCCGAAGAAATTAACAAAGCCCGCGATTTGCTGATTAAAAGTAAAAATATCATTGCTGCTTTTGTCCCGGATACTGGTCAAAATCTGCTCGATCAAGGAGAAGTAAATCTGACAATGGAATGGAGTGGCGATGTTTTCCAAGTTATGAAAGAAAATCCCAATCTCCGCTACGCTATTCCCAAAGAAGGAACAATTATCTTCTCTGACAACATGGCAATTCCCAAAGGTGCACCCCATAAAGAGTTAGCGGAGAAATTTATTAACTATATTTTGCAGCCAGAAGTAGGCGCCCAAATTTCCAATTTTACCCACTTCGGATCGCCAAATAAAGCAGCAATTGATCGAGGTTTAATCGACGCGAAAGATTTGAAAAATCCTCAAATTTACCCGCCGGCTGAAGTCTTTGGCAAAATGAAATTATTGGAGGATGTCGGGAAAGCAACTGCATTGTACGATCGAGCTTGGACGGAAGTTAAAGCGGGGGCTGGAAAGTAGATATATAACCTTTGTCAGTAATATGAGGTACTATCTCGCATAAGGCATAGGGCATACCTCAGCACGCTTGAGAAACGCTATCACAGAGGTTTCCGCCGGGGCGGGTTTACTTAAATTTTTAGTTTGTATTAGAGATTTTGATGAACCAGCCCCTAGATAATTTATGTTTATTTAACCGGAATTGAGTTCAACTTTTTATTAGTCATAACTAAGACATACTAACACAATGCACGCTGTCGAAGTTTTAGAAGTTTCCAAAGTATTTAAAAGTGTCCGCAGTCACGATTTTTTAGCTGTAGACAACATCAACCTGCAAATTTACGATCGAGAATTCTTTTCTTTACTCGGCCCTTCTGGCTGCGGCAAAACTACAACTTTGCGAATGATCGCTGGTTTTGAAATTCCCACAGCGGGCGAAATTTACATTCACGGCCAACCGATGCAAAATCGCCCGCCATTTCACCGCCCAGTAAATACGGTATTTCAAAACTATGCTTTATTTCCGCACATGACAGTAGCACAAAATGCCGCTTTTGGGTTGGAAATGGAGAATTTGCCTCAGAAAACAATTCGCGATCGCGTTGCTGAAGCCTTAGCATTAGTACAGTTAACCGATGTAGGAAAACGCTATCCCCGCCAACTGTCAGGGGGACAGCAGCAGCGAGTAGCACTAGCAAGAGCATTAGTCAAACAGCCGTCTGTTTTACTGTTAGATGAACCCCTGGGAGCGCTGGATTTAAAATTGCGTAAAGAGATGCAGTTAGAATTAAAAAAAATGCAGCGAAAATTGGGAATTACGTTTATTTATGTAACTCACGATCAGGAAGAAGCACTAACAATGTCGGACAGAATTGCAGTGATGGATGGAGGGAAACTGCAACAAGTCGGTACACCGGTTGATATTTATGAATATCCTAAAACGCGGTTTGTTGCTGATTTTATTGGCGACAGCAATTTTTTAAGCGGGCAAGTAGTAGAAAAACAAAACGGTCAAATAATCGTGTTGGTTGACCAGCAGTTGCCCGTGTTAGTTACGACAGCAGAAGATATGCCCGCTGGGAAATTTGTCACCCTGGTGTTGCGTCCAGAAAAAGCTGCGATTTATCCGGCTAATTATGACGATGAAAATAGCTGGTCGGGAATAGTAGAAGAGGCTATTTATATTGGCACTGATACGCGCTATACGGTGCGGTTGACTGCTAAAAGTTCGATCGCCCTTCGCCGACAAAACTTGCACAGAGATGACTTGCAGCGATACCAAGTCGGCGACAGCGTTCGAGTTACACTGCCGCCGGAAAGTATTTGCATTTTTTGACACTCAAGCGGGCTGAAGCCACTGAGATTCAGCCGACAGAGTGAGATTAGGTAGTGTCCAAAGTCTAACTATCGCTACCGTCATCAAGCACCGTCTAACCAGTAAAGCTAAGTCCAAGCGACTTGACAATGGAAGACTTAGCTGAGGTTTTGGAAGATTGAGGGGCAGACTGAAAATGCGATTCCTTCCCGGTAGAAGATAATCTACTTCTTCCTTCTGCTTCCCCTTCTTCCTTCGCGTTCTAGCGCTTACGCGCGACTTCGCCTAACGCGTCTTCGCGGTTCAATAATATAGACAGTATTGGTACTAAACCCGTGTTTGACTTTGCAAAATTTCCTCCAACAGCCGCTCTTGACTTTTCGCAGGTTCCTTGCAAGTTAAACACTCGCAAACTAACCCGATAACACCTTCAAGCAAATCAGCCTCAATCTGACAGACAGCAGTCGGATAATACTGGGAAATCAAGCCAGAAATTCGATCGGGAGTCGTGCGAATCAGGGTAGAATGCTGATACCAATCGATCGCCGAAAGTAGACTCGGACAAGCTTGCGGAGCATCTTGTACAATACTGCTGAAAGCTTGCAAACCTTGCTGGGCGCGATCGAGATATTCCAAATTCTGCTCCAGCAGTGCGAGACGAACCAAAGAGGCGATCGCAATTCCATTCGCCGCCGGAGTTGCATTGTCGATATAGCTGCGTTCCCGCACCAACAAATCTTCGCTAGCATCCTTAGCAGTATTGTAATATCCTCCCAATTCCACGCTCCACAAAAACTCATCAAACTCTTCTTGCACCTGCACAGCTTTCTCCAACCAAAACTGAGAATTCGGCAACTGTTTCGCCTCTTCCCCCTTGCCTAAAGTCAAACTCGCTTGGTGCAAATCCAACAAAGCTTTCACAAACAAAGCATAATCTTCCGACTGCGCGGTTACAGCAGATTGTCCGTCATAATTCAACCGCTGAAACCGCCCATCCGTCCACTGATTGTCTAAAATAAAATTAGCAGTAGTCACAGCTAATTCCAGATATTCCCAATTTCCAAAAACCGCCGCAGCGCGGGCTAAACCCGAAATCATTAAGCTATTCCAAGCAGCAATCATTTTCGTGTCAGTAACGGCGGGAATTCTGCCCGGCCAACTGTCGTTTTTAGCTTCCTGATTGTTGCGGGCGGGCGGAAAGGTTTTTACAGTATCGGGATTGCCACCGTAGCGAACTTGAAATAGTTTAGCCAAAGCCGATTCTACCGTGTCGCTCAGTTTTCCTGGATGGCGGCGCTGCAATACATTTTGACCTTCAAAATTGCCGCTGCGACTAACAGTAAACTGTGCTTTAATTTCTGTTAATTCCTCAGCAGTTAACAGTTGTTCCAGTTCGGCATAAGTCCAGACATAAAATGCTCCTTCTTCCGGTTCAAGTTCTTCAGAAGTGTTAAAGCTGTCAGCATCCTGTGCGGCATAAAAATAGCCTGTTGGCGCGGTCATTTCTCGCTTCAACCATTCTACTGTCCCCGCGATCGCACTTTCAAAAGCTGGTTCTTGTATTCCCGCGCTCCACAAATTTGCTAAATACTCAACAATTTGACCGTTGTCGTAGAGCATTTTTTCAAAGTGTGGTACAGTCCAAGTCGCATCAACCGTATAGCGGTGAAATCCGCCTCCTACGTGGTCGTAAATGCCGCCCAATGCTAAGTCTAATCCGCGCTGAGTGCAGACTTGTTTGCTGTCGTATTTTGATTCAAAATTAAATCGCGTTCCCCGCAGTGCTAGCTCAGCATAAGGTATCATCGGAAAACTGGGGCCGGGGTTGCTACCGGCAATAATTCCGGTGTTGAGTTCTAAGCCTTTTTGAAAGATGTCGCGATTTAATGCGACGGTCACTCCTGAAAGCGCTGCCGACTGTTGGAGGTTGCCTAAAATCTCTGCTTTGAAGGCTTCTACTTTGCCTTTTTCTGTGTCGTAAAAGCGGCGAATTGCTTGCAAAACTTCTAAAAATCCCGGCCGTCCGTAGCGCGGTTCTACAGGGAAATAAGTGCCTCCGTAGAAGGGAACTCGCTCGTCTGGAGTCAGAAAAACGTTGAGCGGCCAACCGCCTTGACCGGTCATCATTTGCAAGGTTTGCATATAAATGCTGTCGATATCCGGGCGTTCTTCGCGATCGACTTTTATCGGTATAAAATGCGAATTCATGTATTGGGCGATCGCGCGATCGGAAAATGCTTCCCCTTCCATCACCGTACACCAGTGGCAGCTAGAGTAGCCAATTGACAGGAAAATCGGTTTATTTTCGCTTCGGGCCGTTTCCAAAGCTTCTTCGCACCAAGGCCACCAGTCGATCGGATTTTCGGCGTGTTTCCGCAGGTAAAGGCTTTGGGATTGAGCAAGACGGTTGACCATAATCAAATCCACTTTAACTCGTGCTGAGTAAGCTTGTCAGTTCTCTAGCAGTTTAGCGCGAGATGTTTTAGTTGAGTTGTCGCTGATAATTATGTTTTAATATTAAGGCTGATTATCTCGATCCAATATGAGCTTATCATCTCGGAGAACCTTCAATCAACAGCTCGGACAATTTTTGCTGAGTGCTGCTGTTCCTCCTGCTGTTATCAAACTGATCCAAACAGAATCCTCGGAGCAAGCTTTATTAGAAACTAATCTTAACAATTACCTGGCTAAAGCAGACCCAGAAATAGAATTATTAGTCCCGACATTTTTAGGTAACGACAAGCGTCGGTTCTACGGCAGAGGTGTTCCGAAAAGCTTGAAGTTAATCGACAAATTTCAACTCGGCAGTGGCCGGACTGTTCTGGGAAGGCGGTCTGTAGTTTGGAGCGGTGCCGGTTGGACAGGACAGCCAACAATTACCAGAGATGGGGGAAAAACTTATTTAATTATAGGTGCTTATGACCACAATTTGCGAAAAATAGATATTGCTACTAATAAAGAAGTTTGGCGCTATAAATTTGATGATATAATCAAAGGCTCCTCAACAATTTATATCGATGAAAAAGCGAGCGCCGAAAACAGAATTGTAATTTTGCAGGGAAGCCGCAGTGGCGGTGGTGGCAAAAAAGTAGTGCCGAGTTTTAGGGCAATATCTTTTAGAACTGGCAAGGAACTTTGGAAATTGGACATCAGGAAAACGCCCAGCTACAGCCGCGATAATGACAGCAGCGCTTTGGACATCGGCGGTGGCGTTTTGTTCAATGCGGGGGAAAATGCGATCGGCTATTTTCTCGATAGTTCCACAAGCCAGACAAAAACCAAACAAGGCATCAAGCAGCCAAGTATCTTGTCGGAAGTACAGCTTTATGCTGCCGGAGATATCAGCAAACACGGCGGAAACTTGGTAGCGGAGTCATCGCCATCAAGGCTGAAAGATAGAATATTTATAGCTGCTGGTTCCGGTCATATTTACGGTATTAGTATTGAAACTAAAAAGATAGTTTGGGATTTTTATACTGGTTCAGATTTGGATGGAAGTGCTGTAATTTCTAAATCAGGGAAACTGTTTTGTGCCATTGAAAAACAATACATTCAGGGCAACGGTGGAGTATTGAAGCTGAATCCCAACAAGGAACCGAATGCCAGCGTCGAATGGTTTTTACCTACCGGAAATCGCCGACTTTCTAGCTGGGAAGGCGGGATAATCGGCTCTGTGGCGTTGAATGACGAGTACAATTCAGGCGAGTTTCCGGCGCTGTTTGCCACAAATGCGATCGACGGCAATTTGTACATCGGTTCACAAGATATGATTACAGGCCAAAAAACTTCTGTGCCTTGGCGAAACCAGTCTTACGATACTCCGATAATAGTATTTAAAAAAGCCATTGGCTCTTCAATTTCGACTCCGATTTTTACTGATGGCAATAAACTGATCAGTGCGGGATACAACGGTGTTTATTTGTTCAATTTGAATTGGGAACGAGCGAAGCCGGGGGCTCGGAATGCTTTGAAAAATGCTAAAGGGGAGTTTTACCGTTTGAAAGTAATAGAATCAGGGAGATTTAAGCCGGGTTTGTCATTTGAAGCGACGCCTGTAGTTTGGGACGGAATTGTGAGGATTTGCGCGAGGGATGGCTGGATGTATACTTTGGGTTAGTTATTGGTATTTTGTACCTGGATCGGGAACAGGCAAGATGCCTGTTCCACAACAGAGTCTACTTATTGTGGAACAGGCATCTTGCCTGTTCTTAAAATGGTGTTGAAATCCGCCACCTATTCCTACCTGCGGTTTAACTGCGGTTATATGTATGAGAGAAATAATTTCGGAAATTATCGAAAACTCGTTATGGCAACTCATGAAACTTAAATAAGTCAAGTTTACGGGTCAGAGGATGCTCAAGGTATTTTACAGCTTGCGATCGCGCGATCGCAAAATGCTTCCCCTTCCATCACCCTACACGAGTGGCAGCTAGAGTAGCGAATTGACAGAAAAATCAGTTTATTTTCCCTCCAGGCCCTTTCTCAGGCTTCGTCGCACCAGGCCCACCAGTAGATCGGATTTTCAGGGTGTTTTCGCAGAAAAAGGCTTTGGGATTGAGCAAAACGGTTGCCCATAATCAAATCCACTTGAACTTTTGCTGGGTAAGCTTGTCAGTTCTCTAACAGTTTAGCGCGAGATGTTTTAGCTGAGTTGTTACTGATAATCCTGTTTTCAGATGATCGCTGATAATTTAGATGTCAAATGAGTCGATCGTCTCGGAGAACCTTCAATCAACGGCTGGGAAAATTTTTGCTGACTGCGGCGGTTCCTCCTGCTGTCCTCAAACAGTGCCAAATTGCATTTGGGAATTGACGGGGTGACAATGCCACTGAAACCTTGATATTTATAGGGTTTAGGCTCTTGAACCTCCCTCAAGAGAGTAGCAATTATCAGAAGTCTATTGACAATTTTGATGGTAGCGATCGCCAACGATCTTCATTCGACCGTGTAGAAAGTCTCAAAAGTAGCGATCGCACGCACACCTTCTTTTGATCGCAAGCTACTCAAACCCTTACTGCGTCAACTATTTCTACTTGCCGATCGCCCGTTAAATCTTGGAATAGAGCTTTTTCGGAAAAATAATATTAACAAATTTTTAGGGAAAGCAGACCCAGAAATAGAATTATTAGTCCCAACATTTTTAGATAACGACCACCGCGCCTTCTGTAGACGCAGGGCTGTTTCATTCTCTTGTAGGGACGGCCCCCCGTGGCTGCCCCAATCCATGAAACGCCTAACAAATCGTGGATGGGTCGGGTCGGCCTTCTTGGCACGACCCGTACAAAAGGCTCGTTTTCCTGAGAATGAAACAGCCCTGACGGTAGAGGCGTTCCGAAAACTATGTCCCAGAAAGTCGAGTCGTCCCTTTAGTCGGTCAAAGTTCCGGCATCACAGATAATAACGAGCACCGAAACCATTCCTCTCCAAACTGAAGTGTTGCACCATCATCAATAAGCCTGTTTTGGGCGCCCTCTCCTGCCCGACCCCGACTCCCCACAAGAAAACTCATTCTTTGTGGAACGGGCCCTGGAGCCGGTTCTTGGTAATGGTGCAACATATAAGTCTAAATGGCGCTGATTGCTGAATCCGAAAGCGAGAATCGACGCACCGAATATGCTGCAAGATTGTCTCCTGAGTTATAGCCCACATTCCGCAGCTTCAAATGTCACCATCGGTTTTTACCTATTTTTACCCAGCAATCAAGCTATCACTTAAACTTTTATACCGTACATTAACGGATCAAAATCTTTTCAAGGGCATAAATTAGAGCTTTGAAACACTTTTATCAGTAATTATGCTGTGTGAAAACCCTGGTAAGGAAGCTGGGTTATAGCTTTTTGAAATAGAGAAAAGTCAGGAATAAAATCCGGGTGGAATCACCCCTATTTTTTGATGCACGCCATAGGAAATAGCTAGCTAGAACTCATCAATTTAGGCGTTTTGCCTCAATCCCATCAGCCTATCCTGAATCTTCATCCAATCTTTATCAAAACTACTTGCATTAACTTGTGTTTCCGTTTAGATTGAATATGTGAAAGAAAAAAACCAGCTTCCACCCTACTTAAAAATAAAGGTATCAACCATGAAATTCCAATTAAACTTAGTCAAATCTATTTTAGCTGTCGCCGGTGTCGCCGCTGTTAGTGCAGTATCTGCAGCACCTGCCTCTGCCTTCAGCTTTGGTAATATCGCTGGTGGCGATACGGTTGGAGATAACTATCTAAGTAGCTTTTCCTTTGACGTAATTGACCAAGGAGCATCAGTTCTTTTTAACATTTCTAACTCGGGAAATGCTGTCGCCTCTAATATGTTTATCGGTAAAGTTCTTTTTGATGATAATGGCTATCTTTCTAATGCCGTGGCTAACGTTGGTAACATTGGTACCGTAGCCTTTAGTGGTGGTGCTAGTAACGATCAGTTGCCTCAAGGTGGTAATGGTTTCACTACAGACTATGCCTTCACCAGGGATAATGGTGGTGGTAATAAATGGGGTGTCCAAGGTGCCGAAACTTTCGGAGTGAGCTTTACTGGAAATTATGCTAACGTAGTTTCCGCTTTGAATACCGGTGCCTTAAAACTAGGTTTGCACGTTCAAGCCTTACCCAATGGTGCAAGCGATTCTTACATCAGCAGCACTAGCAACACTGAAGCTACTCCTGAACCTTTAACAATGCTTGCTGCTGGAGCCGCTGTTGGGTTTGGTACTATGTTCAAAAAGCAACGCGCTCAGGCTCAAAAAGCTGAATAAGCTATCATTTGAACTCGTTTTCGATTCTGGCTTGATGCCACACTGATTATTTTATGTTCGAGCTAAAAACCTGGTTTCACCAAGAAACCAGGTTTCTTATTTTTTTAGTTAAATCAGTAGAAGAGGGCTGTTAGAAGTCTCAGCTTGCTGAAAGCTTTCATCTTAGTCTCGAAAATGTTTTCCCAATCTTCATCCAATCTTTATCAAAACTACTTGCATTAACTTGTGTTTCCGTTTAGATTGAATATGTGAAAGAAAAAAACCAGCTTCCACCCTACTTAAAAATAAAGGTATCAACCATGAAATTCCAATTAAACTTAGTCAAATCTATTTTAGCTGTCGCCGGTGTCGCCGCTGTTAGTGCAGTATCTGCAGCACCTGCCTCTGCCTTCAGCTTTGGTAATATCGCTGGTGGCGATACGGTTGGAGATAACTATCTAAGTAGCTTTTCCTTTGACGTAATTGACCAAGGAGCATCAGTTCTTTTTAACATTTCTAACTCGGGAAATGCTGTCGCCTCTAATATGTTTATCGGTAAAGTTCTTTTTGATGATAATGGCTATCTTTCTAATGCCGTGGCTAACGTTGGTAACATTGGTACCGTAGCCTTTAGTGGTGGTGCTAGTAACGATCAGTTGCCTCAAGGTGGTAATGGTTTCACTACAGACTATGCCTTCACCAGGGATAATGGTGGTGGTAATAAATGGGGTGTCCAAGGTGCCGAAACTTTCGGAGTGAGCTTTACTGGAAATTATGCTAACGTAGTTTCCGCTTTGAATACCGGTGCCTTAAAACTAGGTTTGCACGTTCAAGCCTTACCCAATGGTGCAAGCGATTCTTACATCAGCAGCACTAGCAACACTGAAGCTACTCCTGAACCTTTAACAATGCTTGCTGCTGGAGCCGCTGTTGGGTTTGGTACTATGTTCAAAAAGCAACGCGCTCAGGCTCAAAAAGCTGAATAAGCTATCATTTGAACTCGTTTTCGATTCTGGCTTGATGCCACACTGATTATTTTATGTTCGAGCTAAAAACCTGGTTTCACCAAGAAACCAGGTTTCTTAGTATCTGATACCACGCCACCGTGCAAACCTCCGACTTGACAGCCTATCTCAAGGGAGCATCTCATATTTGTAAAAACACTTCTTCCGGCTCCTTCCTTCTTCCTCTTTCCACTGGCCTTCCAACTCCAATTTCTAGCTTGTCTGCTTTCATTGAGATGCTCCCGTCAAATCGCCCCTAGACCGCACATTTAAGAACTACCGTAAGACCGTTTCTGAAGCATTTCCCATATATAGCAACCCTTGCAGGAGTCGTAAATTTTTTACCCCACCCCAACCCTCCCCGAACCCGCTTGCTCGGAAGTAAGAAATTTACAAATGATGCAAGGATTGCTATAAAGACACTGAGATTCTTTAAAAGGAGATAATCACCATGGAGCATTGCTCAATATCTAACTCGCTCAGCCTTATTTACTCAAACCTCAGTGTCACACCATGCGCTGTGCCAATTGCGTCTACTCTCAAGAAACCCAAGCCTTATTAAGACTACGTATTTTTAATTATTGTTGATTCACTTCCTTGTTAGTCTTTGCTTACAGCGCCTGAATAAGCCAGTGCTAGGTATTCAACCAATCATTTCGAGTAGCCGTCTTTTCCATAAGTGTCCTAATGCTGAGCTATGGGTTGCATCTGAGTTTCACTACCCATCAAATTCCTGAATGTCTACTAACCTCATCTCAAAGATTTACAGCCCTTAAAATCCTCCGAGTCCTTTCCGTAGGAGGGGTTCAAGCTAATGAGTTGTTTACATCCCCTACTATTTTTATGATATGATCTAACAAACAATAGTCTGGACTGTTTTTAGTTCCGAGTCGGAAACCCTGGATTTTTCGTTGGTACTTCGACTGCCGCATCGACTGGAAACCTTTATTCTAGGGTTGACAATCACAAACTGTCCGAAGTATGGCTCTCATCAATCAACTAATAACTAATATCTAAAATGTTCAAGAGAAAACTTTTTTGGCTCATCATTATTGCCACAGCTTTAGTAACTCTGAATATGACACTCCTGTGGAAACTGGACGATATTGCTCATTTTTGGATGAGTATAGTTTTTTGGTGCGCTGTGGGTTCCCTGCTTTGGGACAACCAGGATGTTCTCAAACAGAGTGAGATAAAAAGTGACCTATGGTCGAGAGTAGCAGGGACGCTCTTAATAGCTATTATTTTATTTAAAAGTGCTGTGGTTTCCAGTAAATTCGATCCTTTTTTAAGACTTGCACCTTTTTTGTCTGGTTTAGGTTTGAGCCTACTTGCGGTAGGTTTTCATAACTTAAAACTATATTGGCGTGAATTGGTAATACTATTTTTTCATGGCGTCCCCAGTGTCATTACGTTACCTTTAGTGGATTTTATTACCTCGCTTACTGCTAAATTTGCTTATTATTCTTTGTGGTATATCGGTTTTAATGTAACACGTGATGGTAATTATGTTGCTTTACCTACAGGAAGGGTGTTGGTAAATGGGGGTTGTTCGGGTATAGAGGCCATGAATTATTTATTAGGTTTAGCTGTAGTTTGTTTGGTGATGTTTCCTACTAAACAAAATAAGGCTTTGGTAATAGGTGCCGCTGTTATTTTTGGTTTTATTATTAATGTTTTTAGAGTGGCGGGAATGGCATTGTTAGTTGCATCTAATCGCCTAGATTTGTTTAAATATTGGCATGAGGGTGAAGGTTCTTTAGTTGTGGGAATGATAGCAGTGGTTTTGTTTGGGATATTTTATCAATTTATGTTGAAACGAGATAGTAAACTTAGTCAAAGTTCGGGAAATTAATTAGTTTCAATTTGATGTAGGATATTGGTTTTTATATTTCCACTACCATAGTGAGGAGTCTCGCTCACTCAAATGTCCGGGTGTTGAAATCCCCCAATGTCACTACCTGTCGTTTAAGTGCGCCTATATCTATCATAGAAAGGATGTCAGGAATTATAGGAAACTTGTTATGGCAACTCATGAAAATCAAATAAGTCAAGTTTACGGTTCAGAGGATGCTCAGGGTATTTTACAGCTTGCGATCGCACGCCGCCAAGATGAAGGGGAACTATCCAGAGTCCAGCTTTTCGAGATTGCAGCGGAATTGGGCATTTCCGAACAGGATATTGTAGCGGCGGAACAGCAATGGTTAGCAAATAGAGGAGAAGTTCAAGAAAAACTGGCTTTTAATCGTTACCGTCGCGGCAAATGGCAGAAAAATGTGACCAAGTACGCAATTATCAATACTTTTCTAGTTTTGTTTAATCTAGCTGGCTCGCACGAGCTTTCTTGGTCGCTGTTCATTTTACTAACGTGGGGACTGGGATTGTCGCTAAATGCTTGGAATGTGTATCAAACTGAAGGGGAAGAGTACGAAAAAGCGTTTGGGCGGTGGCGGTTGAAGAAACAAGTCGGAGAGTCTATTGGTACTGCGACGAATAAGTTTATGAAGTGGTTGCAGTCGTGATGTGCTATGGTAAAAAACTCTAAACTGCTACGTATTTAAATTGAATCCAGAGACGGGCAGGATGCCCGTTCCACAATAATTGTAGAAAAATTGACTGTCAAATTGATGCACAACAGCTTCTCGCCCTTTCTTTTACTTCACACTTGTGAAGTAATTCGGCTTTTAACTCGTTACTGGAAAGAGTAATTGTTAAGGTTTTTTCTTGAACCTATCCCCAAGAGTGATCGCCCTTTATTGAGTTACACAATGAAGGACACTGCAACGCCGTGTCCCTACAAATATCCCTCTTTTAGTCCCTCCAGGCAGTCGATCGCATTCTCTCCTCCCGAAAAACCTAACTTTCCTGGGGCAACTTTTCCTTAGCAGCATCTTCAACCACAGGATGAATTAAAGCAGATCGAAAACCTTGCCGAATTTCCGAACTCAAATACCTGCGCTGCAAAATCTGCCATTTTTGCCACGATGCGTAGCGATTTTCAGCCAACAAACCAGCCAACTTCGGCAACTCTTTTTTCAGATCGCGATCGACAAAATCTGTCAGAAACTCGCCTAAAACTTCACTGTCTTGAATATCGCCCAAACATTCCTGAATAGCTTTCACATCTTCGACATAAACTTCGTAAGTCTCGCTGTAAAAATCTCCAAACAGATTCATCAAATAGCGAACTCGCTTAGCTTGCTTCCGCAAATCGTGCAGAATAGTTCCCTCGGCTGCTAACTTCTCTTCGACAGCCTCAGCATTCAAATCATCAACAACTTTAACTTTGCCATCTTCATATTCCGTGCCCAACAGCCAAGCCGGATGCAGGAAAAATTCACTGACTTGAGGTAACAGTAAATCTGGCAAAACCTCAGCAATTGGCAAATGTTCGATCGCCTGAAACTGCGGTTCTTCCAACCAATTCTCGATTGACTGCTTCAGCGATTCGTAGCTTTTGTGCTCTAAAATCGCCCTCACCCCTTTCAAAGCGCGGTGTCGCTGTTTGAGCAAATTCAACAAAGCTTTATCTAAAACTTCCTGTTCTTCAGCCGGCAAATTCTGGTAATAGCGGTTTTGGTGACTTTCGAGCATCACATCCAAATCCCTAAGAGTTCCCAGAATCCGCCCCACCTTACCAATTTTACGTTCCGAAGCCTCTTTTGGCCAATCTAAAACCGGAGCAAAACCAGTCACAGCCGATCGCAAACGTCTCAATCCCACGCGCATTTGATGAAGTTCTTCCGCGTCTTTGTCTTTGATAACTTCAGCCTCGTGCGCTACACTTTTGCGGAAATATTTCTCAATCGCCCCAGATGCAGCGTCTCCGAGAGTTTTAACTTGAGTTTTAACTTTTGCTGATGTTTTTACGTTCATGGCAGGTGTAGATTCCACTTTGCAGATCGACTTTAATCTCGATTTCAAAGTTTTGCTAATAAGGGGTTATATCCTAGCACACACTTTTAATTTAGGAAGCGCAGCCCGAATAAATCTTAATATAAATTGCTTGACAATTTCTACAAAATCAGCTTTTAGCAATCTTCCATCTTCCATCTTCAATCTAAAATCTAAAATAGAATTACCCTCCCTCGCCCTTGAGCTAATAAAAATCGAATTTCTGGCGCGCTTTCCCAAATAGGTTAAGATCGCTTCAAACCGATGTTTATTCGCCAAAGGGTGAGAGAGGGTGCGATCGGGAGGACAAGTTTTAAATTAAATCAAACCCGCCCAGGCTGCCCGACTTCAAAGAGGCAGTTTAGCCTTTCCAGTCTTTCTCAGATTGGGAGAGCACGTAGGTTGCTACATCCTCAATTTGTTCGGGCTTCAACTTGGCGCCGAAAGCAGGCATAGCATTTTTGCCCTTAGTTACCTGAGTGGTAATAGCTTCGAGAGAATTCATACCGTACTTCTCAAGAGCTTCCTTTTTCAAGGTTTTCATGGCCATAACCACGTTGCCGCCACCGATGTGACAAGCAGCACAGTTCGAGCTAAAGATTTTAGCTCCGTTAGCGGCATCTCCTGCCAAAGCAGGGCGGCCAAAGCCGACGGTAAAAATTGCGATCGCTAACAGGGCGATCGATAAGAGTCTTTTCAACACAGTTCTCCTCTAATGGGCACGCAAAGGGTGATTCTTTAGATATTTTACCTGTTAAAACAGGCGCGATCGCGCAGTCGTATCGCCTTCTTCCGAGTAATTTACCACTTTTTGGCAGTGGCAGTTCAACTCTCAAAATTCTCCACGCCCCAGCCCGGAGCTTTCTGAGCAGCCCGGATCACAAAAGCCGCTAAATTTTCAATCTCAGCCTGTGGCATCCAGCTTTCCGGCACTTGGCGGCACCAAAAAGTCTCCTCAGTACCGTCATAAGTCATCGGTTCTCTCAGATATGCCACCAGACTATTGATGTTGTCGCGGGGAGGCGTTGCCCCTTTGAGGTCAGCCAAAGACAGAGATATCGTCGGATCGGGCAAATTAGCTCCTCCGACGTGACAATTCAGGCAATTTTGCTCGAACAATACCTTGCCCGCAGACAAATCCTGAGCCGAAAACAAGCGAGTATGTCCCTCAGAGTCCAACTCCAGAGCCACAGGTTCGCTGGCTTGTAAATACCTATTCACGTAAGAATCGGCAGCAGCCAAAACAGGTTGAGGAGCCAACAGCACGAGCGGCAAAATAATTAACATCCCCAACAGAAAGCAGACAAAAGCACCACGACGCAGCATGAGGGACTACAACCTTTTGCGATAATCAATGAGCCGGAGGTAAATTTTAGATTTCAGATGTTAGAGCGAAAAACGACCAGCCAGCAATTCTTGCCAAACTTCAGCCCTCTCCCAATCCAACATCCAAAATCTAAAATCTAAAATCTAAAATCGATTAGCGAGCGCCTTTGCCACCAGCCCACTGCTTGGAGACAATTTTCGGCTGCAACAGAATGTGACCGGCAATCGCGTACAAATCGTCATCCGAGAGATTTCTCATCTCAGCGAAAATATCCGCACTCTTCATGCTCGGATGCAGTTCCGAAATTTCCTCAAACCCGTCATAAGTGGTGGGATTTTTCATAAAGTCCACCAGCGACTCAATATTATTCCGGGGCGGGTTGGCCAAAGCCAGAGTTTCCGGGCTCAAATTCACGTTCGGGTCAGTTTTTGTCATGCCGGCAGCGTGACATTGAGCGCAAGCCGAATTAAACAGGCGTTTGCCTTGCTGAACTTGTTTGAGGCTCAGCACTACCGGAGCACCCTTGTCATTCAAAGTCACAGTGCGAAGTTCAGGACTCAGTTCGACAGCCATCGCACTGCTGACAAATAACTGAAAGCTCAAGAATACAGCGGTCAGAGCAATGAAATATCTTTTAAGCATGGTTCTCCTTAAAAAAATCCGGCAAATTATTGAACGCTAAGAGATCGTACCTGGCAAACAGATGTGTGTTCAAAATTCCCTGATTCTGCAACAACTGGCGAAAGTTTGTGCAGCTATACCTTTAAAGGTAGAGGAATTTTGCGAGCTAATCTGCAATAAGTTTTGAGTCGCGCCTTTTTTCGAGAGTGGACATAATTGCCTTAACATCCTCCAAAGCCAAACGGGTTTGAGGGTGCTTGTAGGCAATTTCCAACTCATCGCACAAGCGGATCACGTCTTCAACAGGGACGTTGAAGTCCTCTGCTATTTCTGCGATGGACAGGTCTGCAAAACCCATAATTTTTAGGTCGCTGACAGGTCAAAATTGAGTTGACGGCTATTAACTGAAAGCCGGACAATTTTAGAAAGCGCTGTTAGCTTGTTCTGTTAGTTTGTTCTGAGATGTTGTTCGATCTATCGCAAGCTAACTAACCGCTAACTGCGACTAGGTATTTTTGCCCAGCCAAACTTCAGGGCCAATCAACTTCCGATCAATATCATCCCACTGCTGGGTCGTTATTACCAATAGGAAATGCGGGCGCGAGGTTTAAAACCCGGTGTCTGCGTGAACGTCTCGTTACCAAACTAAATATTTTTGGTAGAAGCCTGGTTTTGAGCAATTCCTCAGCAATTTCCCTCAGTGTCCCGCACTCACCAATAGACAATCATCCGGCGCGACAGCTTAGGGAGAAAGTTTGAAAGCGTGAGTTTGCGGGGGCAAAGCGTGGTTGTCGCTGCCATTGAGGGTGGGAAATTCCGAGTCGGCCAAGAAAGGCTGTTGCTGGTGGAGGCTGATGAGCTGACCGAGAGTTTTCTTTAATTGAGTCCGGGGTACAATCAAGTCTACAAAACCGTGGGCGAAGGAGTATTCGGAAGTTTGATAATTTTCCGGCAGCTTTTCGCGCAGAGTTTGCTCGATTACCCGGCCGCCCGTAAATGCCACAGTAGCTTTTGGCTCTGCAATTATAATGTCTCCCAGCATGGCAAAACTGGCGGTCACGCCGCCGGTGGTCGGGTGGGTCAAAATCGGGATGTAAAGCAGTCTCGCTTCCCGGTGGCGTTCCAGAGCCCCGGAAATTTTAGCCATTTGCATCAAGCTGAGCATTCCTTCTTGCATTCTTGCACCACCGGAAGCGCAGACCACGATTACGGGCAAGCGTTCCCGCGTGGCGTGTTCGATGAGGCGAGTTAGCTTTTCTCCCACAACGGATCCCATGCTGCCGCCGATGAACTGAAATTCCATGACTCCGAGGGCGACTGGCAAATTTTCGAGTTTGCCGATGCCTGTTTCTACGGCGTCTAGGTGGCCTGTTTTTTCTTGAAATTCTCGGAGTCGATCGCTATATTTTTTCCGATCGCGAAATTTCAGGGGATCGGTGGCGTGCAGTCCTTCGTTAAGGGGCACCCACGTATTGGGATCGATCAACTGCTCGATGCGATCGTCACTGTAAACTCTGATATGATGCCCGCATTCCAAGCAAACCATTTGATTTGCTCGCAGGTCTTTGGTATAACTCAGGGCACCGCAAGCTTCGCATTTATTCCAAAGTCCGTCCGCAATTTCTCGTTCCGGCCGTTCTTGGGAGTTCGGTACTGATTTTCTTCGATTTGCAAACCAATCAAATAGAGACATTAAAACTTGGTAATTGGTAATTGGTAATTGGTAATTGGGAATTGGTAATTGGTAATTAGTAATTGTTAGTTGTTAGTTGCTAGTTGTCAATTGCTAGTTGTTCAGTGACTAAGGACTAATGACTAATGACTAATCACCAGATTCTGGCTCATCTTCAACTGGACTGATCAGGAGCGATGCTGTTCGCTGGTGTTCTGGAAGAACTTGCAAGGCTGTAGCACTTCCAGCCCCCAAATAAGATGCTATGCCCAAGTCTACGATCCGGGCCGGGATTTGATGAGCAGCCAGGAGCTGCTGCATTAATTCCGCTTCCCAACGAAAGCTAGTAGTTGTAAGTGTAATCCAAGACACGGAACAATTTTACCAATTTTTGAGACAATATTATGTTAGATCGCACCTGACCACCTGCCGATCAGAAACTAAAATTAGGGAAAAACAACTGCAAGTAAGTAGATAAAATGGCTTCCCCCCACAGAGCAGTAATTGCTGCACCGAGAGCCAGAAAGGGACCGAAAGGCATGGGTTGACGCCGATCGAGCAAGCCGAGGGCGATCGCCCCGCCACCGGCAAAAGCCCCGGCTAAACAAGCGATGAATCCCGCTAGCAGCAAGTATTTCCAGCCCAGCCAAGCTCCCATCAAGGCGGCCAATTTGGTATCTCCGGCCCCCATAGCATTCTGCCCTAGTCCGATCGTCCCGGCGAGTCCAATCGCATCAAACAGCCACAACCCGACAACTGCTCCCGCAATCCCATCGAGTACCAGATAGTGTACCGAGTCCATCAAACTAAATGTCGGCCACCAACCTTTCGCGATTTGGAAAACCAATCCGACCACCAAACCCGATCGAGTTAAAGAATTAGGCAAAGTCATTGTATCGCAATCAATCAAAGACAAAGCCAACAACCAGCTAAACAAAGCCCAAAAACCCAGAGTTTGCACTGTTACGCCAAACCGCCAGAAGATTAACAAAAACAGCAAACCCGTAGCTGCTTCCACCAGCGGATAGCGGGCCGAAATCCGACTGTGGCAGTGATTGCAGCGTCCCCGCAGCCACAGCCAACCGAAAACGGGTATATTTTCGTAAGTTCTGAGTTGATTTAAACATTTGGGACAGCGAGAAGGAGGGTTGATCACCGACAAACCCGCAGGCAACCGATAGACTACCACATTTAGAAAACTGCCAATAGCCGATCCGAGAATAAAGACGATCGCCGTGACAAGGCAATTAAAGATAATTTCCATTAATTTGTCTGTTGACTGTTCATTGTTTGCGGTGGTTATGTATCACTTGTTAGTTGTTAGTTTTTTAGAGCGTGTCCGGTCAGTCACCCATCATAAAAGGTGTTAATAGTCAACAATGCAAGTTTTCATAAAATCCTGACAACTTAGGTATGCACTAGAAACCTATTTTATTGCGATCGTAGGAGCGGGCATAATATTAGTTACCAATGATTAATGACCAATTACCAATTAATACATTTGAGATTCAATTTCGTCAAAAGTAACAAAACGTTCACCGGGCAACAAAACGGGCTGCGAAGCAAAAATTACCTGACCTCGATCGCTTCCTTGACTGACAACTACACCGGCAGGACGCTGCATCTGCTCGGAATGCACTTTTAGATACATACCATAGGCGGATCGAGCAGCTCGGATCAAATCGGGAGCTAGCAAACTGTGACTTTCGGAAGTTTCTATCGTCGGTTCTGGGTTTGGTTGGTATGGGTTCACTGGAAACTTATCATAATGGTATTAAGTCGAGCTATTGGTGTTGCCTCTAGAGCGATCGAACTTACCTTATTTTTTAAGAATAAACTTAGGTGGAAATTATTAATAGATTAACCTACAATCCTCCCTTAGCTGCGATCGAACTGCGACTGCGATCGCTCCTTTCCGCTCAACTTTACGCTGCTGCGTGGGTAGATCCGTCCCCCGCAACGCTAATGGGAGTTTTCGATCACCTGCGAACTCTGCGCTACATCCTCCACGACTACGTACCCCGGCCCGTGTCCGAATCTCCGCCCAACCCGGGCGAGGTGCGCTACCAGTGGCAAACAGGCACCTTGCTGTTCACGGATTTGGCAGGGTTTACCTCGCTGTTGGAAGCGAATGCGAGCCAGGGGCGCAAGGGAGCTGAAAGTCTGCTGGGCGTGATTAACGACTATTTTGCCTCGATGATTGAAATTGTCAGCAAATCGGGCGGGGATTTGCTGGAGTTTACCGGAGATGCGATGCTGGTGCAGTTTCTATCAGGGGTTTACCAAGAGGATACAGCCAGGGCGGTGCGGGCGGGTTTGCGGATGCAGCGGGCGATGGCTGAATTTGCCAATATTGAAACGGCGCGGGGTGTTTTGTCTTTGAGGATGCGGGTGGGTATCCACTGCGGCCGCTACATTAGTGCTGACATCGGTACCCCCCTGCGGATGGCTCACGTACTGCTGGGGCATTCAGTCCAGCAAGCCAAGCAAGCTGAGGGATCTGGAACTGTGGGGCGGGTGTGTGTGACTGAAACTGCTAGAGAGTCTTTGGGAGAGCAATTTCGTTTTGAAGTTGGGAAACCGGGTTATTTTCTGGTGGCGGACGATTTCACGGACGATCGACTCGGAGAGTATGATATCACTTTGACTGGGCGGCGGATGCCGAGTTCGGTATTGCTCGATCGCAGCGTTGCGGGCTTGGTAAAAGAAATCGGGGAAGCTGTGAATCGGCTTGAACCCCTTGCTAGTTATATTCCCAAAACTATCCTGAGACTGCTGGTAGAAAATGCTGACAGGCGCAAAATACCGCCGGATTTTCCCGAACCGACGGTGATGTTTGTCAACTTGATTGGTTTACCGGAGTCTGTGGACAAAGCTTCGCTGGAGGAAGAAGTCAATCTGGTAGGGGGTTTTTCTCGGGTGTTTGCGTCGATTGATGCTGTAGTGTCAGCTAAAGGGGGCGTGTTGCAAAAAGTAACGGCGCACTTGAATGGTTCGGATATGCTGATTTATTTTGGCGTGCCCGACGCTCACACGGATGACGCCAGCCGCGCGGCTAGTGCGGCAATTGCGATCCGAGATATGATTGCAGCTTGGCCTGCGGTAATTATCGGGGGTAAAGAAATAAAAGTAAGCTGTCAAATTGGGCTATCCCTGGGGCCGGTGTTTGCTGCTGAGGTTGGGGAACCGCGAGGGCGCAGGGAGTTTAATATCCTCGGCGATACGGTAAATACGGCTGCTCGGTTGATGAGCAAGGCGGGGGAAAACCAAATTTTGATTGCTGAAAGGGTGTGTGAGTCGATCGAGCTAAACTTCATTTGCGAGGCTTTGGGAGCTGTTTCTCTGAAGGGGAAATCTGCTCTGACTCCGATTTTTGCTTTGCAAGGCGCAAAAGGGGACAAGGGAAAAGGGGGCGTTTAAATAACTTTGCTGGGCAATAGTGGCATACTACTGGTCAGTTGAGAGCAGGACAAACCATTACCGCATCATAATGATGCGCGATCATACCCCAAAATCTAAAAATACGCTAATTCTATCGATTTACCGTATTTTTCCTGTAATACCGACAATTCCCCAATATAGCGGTTCTCAAGCGTGGTGAGGTATGCCCTTTGCCTAGGCCCTATGCCCTATGCCTGATAGTACCTCATCTTTCTGAGAAAGGCTATATAGCTGTAAAAAGCAAATTATCCGCGCTCTGCTTAATTATTAACTCCGGTAAATTTATCGACATACAGTGGTATACTGCCAGTAAAGTTACTCTCAATCCCTTTCTTATTGGCATTTATGTTGATTAAGCTCGCAGAAACCGATCTCTTAGGCATTTTGAGCTACTGCCGCCAAATTTTGCTTTCTCGGAGAGTTCGCAGTCTTTCCCTGCTATTTGCAACCGGACTCGGCCTGAGTTTGGTAGTGGCAGCTTGTTCTCCTACCGCCACCACACAGAACACGGTCACTGCGAACACTTACGCACCTCCAAAAAGCATTACAGTTAGCATCGGCTACCAAAAATCTGCTACCGTTCTCAACGCCCTCAAAACCAAAGGTGACTTAGAAAAAGCCTTAGGAGCCTCCCAATCTTCTGTAAAATTTCTAGAATTTCCTGCCGGGACTCCTCTATTAGAAGGAATCAACGCAGGCAGTATTGACTTTGGCTACACAGGAGAAGGACCGCCAGTTTTTGCTCAAGCTGCTGGAACCCCATTAGTTTATGTTGCTTACGAAACTGCAAATCCTAAGTCGGAAGGTATCCTAGTTCCCAAGGATTCACCTATAAAAACAGTTGCCGATCTTAAAGGCAAAAAAGTAGCTTTTGCCAAAGGTTCTAACACACATTACCTCCTAGTTAAAGCCTTAGAAGCGGCTGGACTTCAATATAGCGACATCAACCCAGCTTTCCTCAAACCAGCAGAAGCCCGCGCCGCTTTTGAAGGGGGAAATGTCGATGCTTGGGCAATTTGGGACCCGTACTTAGCCGCAGCAGAAAAATCCGCAGGCGCGAGACTCATAACAGATGCAACAGGAATAGCTGCCAATCGAGGTTACTATCTTGCCCGCAAGGGTTTTGTGGACGAACATCCTGAGATTTTGAAACTCATTTTAGATGAAGTCAAAAAGGTAGATCGATGGGCGGCGGGCAATCCTGTAGAAGTTGCTAAATTTCTGGAGACGCAATTAGGGATAGAAGCCTCCGTGTTAGAAGTGTCTGAAAAGCGACGCAACTATGGCTTTTTTCCCCTCAGCGATGAAGAGATTGCCGGACAGCAGCAAATTGCTGATACCTTCCACAAACTGCAACTTATTCCTAAGCCCGTCCAAATTAAAGAAATCGTTTTGAAAGATGGTAAGTAGGGTCATTAGCCAGGAGAAATTAACGTGAATACTCAATGGATAAAAACTGATGTGCTTGTAATTGGTGGCGGTACGGCTGGCACGATGGCTGGTATCAAAGCTAAACAGGCAAATCCTGACAGCGAAGTGCTGATTTTAGAAAAGGCAAATATTCGCAGAAGTGGCGCGATCGCCATGGGAATGGACGGTGTAAACACTGCCGTCATTCCCGGTCATTCTACACCAGAACAGTACGTTCGCGAAATTACCCTTGCTAATGACGGCATCCTCAACCAAAAAGCCGTTTATCAAACTGGAAAATTAGGCTATGAAGTCATCCAAGAGTTAGAAAGTTGGGGAGTAAAATTTCAGAAAGATGCCCAAGGCAACTACGACTTAAAACAAGTTCATCGCGTCGGCAAATATGTTTTGCCAATGCCCGAAGGCAAAGACCTCAAACAAATTTTAACCAGACAGGTAAAACGCCACAAAGTTAAAGTTACCAATCGAGTGATGGCAACCCGCGTTTTAGTCCAAGCAGGACGCGCTACTGGAGCCGTTGGCTTTGACGTGCGAAATGGCGATTTTGTAGTAATTCAAGCGAAAGCTGTCATTCTTTCTACAGGTGCTTGTGGTCGTTTAGGGCTACCAGATTCCGGCTATCTTTATGGCACCTATGAAAATCCGACTAATGCCGGAGATGGCTATTCAATGGCTTACCACGCTGGAGCAGAACTCACTAACATTGAGTGTTTTCAAGTAAACCCGCTAATTAAAGATTATAACGGCCCTGCTTGCGCTTATGTCGCCGGCCCCTTCGGCGCTCATACTGCTAATGCCGAAGGTCATCGCTTCATTAGTTGCGATTATTGGAGCGGTCAAATGATGCTGGAAATCTGGAATGAATTACACTCTGGTAAAGGCCCAATTCAATTAAAAATGACTCATCTCGATGAAGATACTATCGCTGAAATTGAGTCAATTCTTTGGTCAAATGAGCGGCCGAGTCGAGGTAGATTTCACGAGGGTAGAGGGGAAAATTATCGCGATCACGGCGTTGAAATGCACATTTCTGAAATTGGTCTGTGCAGCGGCCACAGCGCCTCTGGTGTTTGGGTGAATGAAAAGGCAGAAACAACTGTGCCCGGACTCTACGCAGCGGGAGATATGGCAAGCGTTCCTCATAATTATATGATCGGGGCTTTTGTGTTCGGTAGAATAGCAGGAACTAATGCCATTGACTACATCCAAAGTTTAGATTATGTCGATCCTGACGCTGATTTTCTGGAAGCAGAAAAAGCTCGGGTTTATGCACCTTTAAACCTGCCCAACGGAATCCCTCACACGCAAGTAGAATATAAGTTACGGCGCTTAGTGAATGATTATTTACAACCACCCAAAGTAGGAAACAAAATGGAGATTGGGCTGAAAAATTTTGTCCGTTATCAAGAAACTCTACAGGAAATGGGCGCTCGCGATCCTCATGAGTTAATGCGCTGCATGGAGGTTCACTTTATTCGAGACTGTGCGGAAATGGCTGCGAGGGCTTCTTTGTATCGCTGTGAGACTCGTTGGGGGCTTTATCATTATCGGCTAGATTACCCTGATAAAAATAATGAAGAGTGGTTTTGCCATGTTAATTTGAAAAAAGGGGAATCTGGAGAAATGAGCTTGTTTAAGCGTCCAGTTGAACCTTATATTGTGGATGTTGATTTACATAAAGAGGATTATAATGTTGTAGCGCGTTGAGTTATATAGCAATCCTTGCAGGAGTCGTAAATTTTTTACCCCACCCCAACCCTCCCCTTATCAAGGGGAGGGAGTAAGAAATTCACAAATGATTTAGAATGGCTATAGTAATATTAAGTTATTTGTCCCCGTCATTTGGACAAATAAAACTAAGATTACTATACATTCAAGGGGGATGTGAGAGCTTGTCTAGTTAATGGATTTGTAGAGAAGATATTGTAGAGTGCGTCAGTTCTAAATAATTTGTGAGTTCTACCACACTTTGCCTCTAACGCACCAGACCACTATAATCAGTTGCTTAAATGCTATACAGCTTATGGTAGAGGTGAGTTTTCGTCAATATCTTTGATTTCTCACTATCATATCCATAAACCCACTCTCTCCCACTTGACAATCGGATAACTCTATTCACCATTAACCATCGCACCTAACTATGGCTTTAATTACACAACGAGTTGATGTTCCAGTCACTGTAGATGAGTCTAAGTGTTTGGAGAAGTGCCAAGTCTGCATTGATGTTTGTCCTTTGGATGTACTGGCTAAAAATCCCGAAACAGGGAAAGCTTACATGAAATACGATGAATGTTGGTTTTGTTTGCCCTGTGAAAAAGAATGTCCAACCAATGCCATAACGGTTAAAATTCCCTTCTTGTTGCGCTAAGTTTTTTTAGTTTGTATAAAGTGTAAAAATTCATGATTGCTGAGAATGATAGTGAATTAAATCAATGGCTAGAAATGCTGCGATCGCCCGAACTAAGCGATCGCCTTGTTGCCGTTAAAAATTTACAATATTTGGGTGATGAAGAAGCTACAAATGCCCTACTTCTCGCCCTGTCAGATGAAAGTATTGCCGTTCAAAAAATTGCCATATCTGCCCTTTGGGAAATTGGCAATCCTGTGGCTATTCCTGCTTTTATTGAGTGTCTCGGTTCCGACGATGCCGATATTCGCCAAGAAGCATTATCTGCATTAAATGAATTAGTTTCACCAACTGACTTACGACAACTACTAGATGCACTCCACCTCGACAATGTTAATATCCAACTCAACATCTTAACCTTGTTGCGGAAGATTCACGATGCTCAGTCTTTACCCGATATTTTACCATTTTTTGCATCCGATGTTCCTGAATTGAGAGCAACAGCAGTAACCACTCTCAGCTATCTAAATCAGGTGGAAAAATGCCCCCAAGCTTTGGCCTTAATATCTGATGCAGATTTAAATGTTCGCCGTGCTACGGCTTTAAGTTTAGGACATTTAACAGATCCAGAAGTCATCTCAATTTTGTGTCAAGCACTCAAAAGCGATACTGACTGGCAAGTGCGACGAAATGCAGCTAAATCTTTGGCAATCCATGCCGATAGTGCGGCAATTTTGGCCCTGGAAACAGCGGTAAGTGACGAACACTGGCAAGTTCGCAAATTCGCGCTACAAGCGTTGCAAAAAATTCCCGATGAACGAGTCATGCCTGCTTTGATTAGAGCCTTAGCTGATGAATATTCAGATGTGCGGAAAGAAGCTGCGATCGCCCTCGGCAATCTCAGCAATCCTGCCGCGATGCCTGCGCTGCAACAATCTCTGGACGATCCCGATAAAGAGGTTACTATTTTCGCTCAAAAAGGGATTCAGAAAATTCAAGCATTACTGCAAAATTCCCAAAATGGTTAATTCTTCCTCTTTACCAAAAAACCACTCACATCTCCCCTCAGAAAATCCCAATCCTGTGGAAAAATTACGACAGCAAGAAGTTGTCAACTATCTCAAACTAGTCATCGAACCCACACTCAAAAATGATATCATCAGTTTGGGAATGGTGCGAAATTTGCGAATAGTTGAAAATTACATTTATTTACGCCTTTATATTGGCTCGCATCAGCAAGAGTTGCCAAAAATAATTGAATCTGTTTTATCGCCTGTAAGCTGGTGCAAAAAAACTTACATTCAAACTTGTACCATAGCCAACGTGCGAACTACCTTGGCTATTTCTAGCGGCAAAGGTGGGGTGGGAAAATCTACAACGGCTGTGAATTTAGCAACAGCGTTAAAATTACAGGGAGCCAAGGTAGGCTTGCTAGATGCTGATGTTTACGGCCCCAATATTCCTCAAATGTTAGGCTTAGGACAAGCCGATGTAGAGACAATTAATACTGCTAAAGGTGAGAAATTTTTACCCCTGGAAGCACAGGGAATTAAAGTGATGTCAGTGGGTTTATTAGCAGAGCCCGAACGTTCTTTAGCGTGGCGAGGTCCAGTTCTCCACAAAATTATTACGCAGTTTATTCAAGATGTAGAATGGGGCGAATTAGATTATTTACTCATTGATTTACCCCCCGGTACCGGAGATGCTCAAATTACCATTGTGCAAGAAAGTCCTATTTGTGGAGTGATTCTCGTTACTACGCCGCAACAAATATCTATTTCCGATGTCCGTCGCAATATTTATATGTTTCGCCAAGTAGGGGTTCCAGTGCTTGGGATTATTGAAAATATGAGTTATTTAATCGGCTCACCCCATGAAGAACCGATACAAATTTTTGGTAGTGGTGGGGGTAAACAGTTAGCAGAAGAACTTCAAGCACCCCTCCTTGCCCAAATTCCTATAGATCCGCGCATCTGTGCGGGAGGTGATACAGGAAAACCCCTAACAATTGCAGATCCGAACTCGGCAGTATCTCAGGTTTTTATGCAGATAGCAGCAGGGCTAGATGCTACTTTTTCTCCTGCGCGTGCAACTGATACATTACCCCTGAATATTAATCATTTAAGTAACTAGATAAGTCAGACAAGCAAAAATTTACACAATGTGCTTGCATTTTTGAAGTCCTTTGTGGAATAATAGGAGCTTATTAGCATAATCTACGGTTTGTCGGTCGATTTATAGTATCTTGCTCGTCAATAATGATTAGCTCAGCTTTTACATAGCTATTGCGTTTTTTGGTTTTCAACACTTGAAACTTAGGAAGGCACAGTGTTAACCCGATTAAGAGAGAGTCCATTTTTAGCTAAATTGAGGCATTTTGGGAGCCAACTCAAACCTAGTTCAATCAAGACCTTTGCTTTGCTTTTTGCAGTTGGCTTCAGTTTGAGTTTGACCGTTTCTGCCTGTACTCCTACTACTCAGCAAACAAATAGAACTACTGCCCCGACTTCTGCAGCCACATCGGTGGCTAGTTCTAAATCACAAGAGAGCAATGTAATTAGGATCGGCTATCAAAAATATGGAACACTAACTCTCCTAAAATCACGGGGAAGTTTAGAGAAACGTTTGGCTTCCCAAAGCACTTCTGTACAGTGGGTTCAATTTCCCGCTGGTCCTCAATTACTGGAAGCTTTGAATGCAGGCAGTATTGACTTTGGCCATACAGGAGAAGCGCCACCTATTTTCGCACAAGCCGCTGGCGCACCATTGCTATATGTTGCTAACGAACCTCCTAATCCTAAAGGCGAAGCTATCTTAGTAGCGAAAGATTCTCCCATTCAAGATGTGGCTGGGTTGAAAGGCAAAAAAGTTGTATTTAATAAGGGTTCAAATGTGCAATACCTAGTGGTAGAAGCATTAAGAGCAGCCGGATTAAAATATAGCGACATTCAGCCTATTTATCTGCCGCCAGCAGATGGGCGGGCAGCTTTTGAACAAGGTAACGTTGATGCTTGGGCGATTTGGGACCCGTTTTTTACAGTAGCGAAACGAGCTACAGGTGCTCGTATTCTTAAGGATGGAGAAGGGCTTGTAGCTAATCGGGAATTCTATCTAGCTGCAAAACCTTTTAACGAGCAATATCCTGACCGGATTAAGGCAATTTTAGAGGAACTTCAAAAAGTAGATCAATGGGCGGTAACTCAACCAACTGAAGTGGCTAAACTGCTGTCTCCTGAGCTTGGTATTGATGTTCCAACTTTAGAGGAAATCTCGCGGAGACGGCCTTACGGTGTGCAGCAAATTACGGGTGAAGTCGTTACTTACCAGCAAAAAGTTGCTGATACTTTCTTGGATTTGAAGCTGCTTCCCAAACCGATAAAAATTAGCGAAGTGGCTCAGGTAACTAAACAATAAATAGTGATGGAGACTAAGGAAAATGGAATTATTTTGGTTTATCCCAACTCACGGAGACGGACGGTATTTAGCGAGCGGAATTGGAGGGCGATCGGGCAGTTTGTCCTACTTAAAGCAAATCGCCCAAGCCGTTGACCATTTAGGATTTACGGGCGCTCTACTTCCGACGGGGCGCTCTTGCGAAGACGCATGGGTAGTGGCTTCTTCCCTCATGTCTGTAACGGAAAAAATGCGTTTTTTAGTAGCAATTCGTCCGGGATTGATGTCTCCTGGGGTAGCAGCACGGATGGCGGCAACATTTGACAGGTTATCTAACGGGCGCTTGCTGATTAATGTGGTTACGGGCGGCGATCCGGTTGAATTAGCTGGAGATGGAGTGCATTTGAGTCACGACGCACGTTATGAATTGACTGATGAATTCTTGACTGTTTGGAGGGCCATGCTTGAAGGTAGTAACTCGACTAACGTGCGAGAACAAGAAGTCGATTTTAGCGGTGAATATCTTCAAGTTAAGGGCGCGAAAGTTCTATTTCCACCTGTACAAACTCCTTACCCTCCGTTATGGTTTGGCGGTTCTTCGCCGATCGCGCAACAAATTGCCGCTAAACATATTGATGTTTATCTTACTTGGGGAGAACCGCCACAACAAGTAGCCCAAAAAATTGAAGCTGTGAAAAAATTAGCAGCAGAACAGGGTAGAACTGTGCGTTTTGGAATTCGCCTTCATGTTATTGTACGCGAAACTGAAAGCGAAGCTTGGGAGGATGCCAATCGATTGATTAAATATGTCGATGAAGATGCGATCGCAGCCGCCCAAAAAGCTTATGCCCGGATGGATTCTGAAGGGCAGCGGCGCATGACTGAACTGCACACAGGCAGCCGCGAAGCTCTGGAAATTAGCCCCAACTTGTGGGCGGGAATTGGGTTAGTAAGAGGCGGTGCCGGTACTGCTTTAGTGGGAGATCCCGATACGGTTGTCGCGCGAATGTTGGAATATTCCGAGTTGGGAATTGAAACTTTCATTTTTTCTGGTTATCCCCACTTAGAAGAAGCATATCGAGTGGCTGAATTGCTATTCCCCCGCTTGCCGCTGAAAAACCAACCGACTGTACATCAACCGCAAATGTTTAGTCCTTTTGGCGAAATTGTTGCCAACGAAAAGTTTCTCCAACAAAAACAAGTTATTCCTACGAGCGCATCATGAATACAAAATGGCTAAAAAACCCCTATTTTCAGCAGGTAATCCCCTGGATTGTACCAATGCTGCTAATTATTAGCTGGCAATTATTGGTGCAGGTGGGTTGGCTTTCCACAAGAGTTTTACCAGCACCAACAGGTGTTTTAAGTGCAGGAATTAGATTGGCAATTAGCGGAGAACTGTTCCACCATATCGGAATTAGTGCTTGGCGTGCACTGGTTGGTTTCATCATAGGCGGAGGAATTGGTTTGACTCTAGGTTTCCTCAATGGTCTTTTTCCAATCGCCGAAAAGCTGCTAGATACTTCTCTACAAATGATCCGTAATATTCCACACCTCGCCTTAATCCCTCTAGTAATTTTGTGGTTTGGGATTGGCGATCCAGCTCGATTATTTTTGGTAGCTTTGGGTGTGTTTTTTCCCATGTATATCAATACATTTCACGGCATTCGCAGCGTAGATGCCGGATTGATTGAAATGGGAAAAGTTTATGGCTTGAGTCCCACGTCTCTTTTGTGGAAAATTATTTTGCCTGGGGCCTTGCCTTCAATTTTGGTAGGCCTGCGATATTCCTTGGGGATTATGTGGCTGACGCTGATTGTCGCCGAAACAATTGCGGCGGACTCTGGTATTGGTTACATGGCAATGAATGCTCGCGAATTCTTGCAAACTGATGTAGTGGTGGTGAGCATTATCATGTATGCTTTGTTGGGTAAGTTTGCCGATGCGATTGCCAGGAAGTTAGAAGAGAAATGGCTTGCTTGGCATCCCAATTATCAGCCAGCTTAGGTTGAAAAAAGAACCCCTAAGAAAGAAAGATGAGATTGTCCTCTTTTTCTTTCTTAGTTCCTCTAGAAATGCTATCCTTCACGATATGCTCAGTTAGTGTTTTTTACGTATAAAAGCTGGGATTGGGGAGCTGATCGTTGAGTACCCAGTTACCCAAATCGTGAATTTTATAGTCAACAGAATCATGTAGCGTAAACGTTCTCAGATTACGCCAGTAGCGATCGAAACCATATTTACTGGTGGTAGCACGCGCCCCCATCACTTCAAAAATGCGAGTTGTCACATCTAAACCTATTTTTGTGGCAGCAATTTTTGCAGTTGCGATCGCGATCGCGCATTTTCCACGTTCTTCTGTTGTTAAATCTATGCCTTTTTCCCAAGCTGCTTGCAGAATGCCGGCGGCTCGATCCGTCAAACTGCTAACCGCTTGCAGATCGACCCACATTTCTCCGTAGTGTTTCAGAATGTATGGATCTTGCGTCACACTAGGAGCATTGGAAGTCAACCAGGGTCGTCCTTGGGTGCAAGTATAGTCTTTGGCAGCAGTAAATGCTCCTTCCGCAATACCCAGATAAATATGGGCAAGATTTATTTGCGTCAAGCAAGCTCGTAAAGTACGGAAAGGAATATCAGCACGGGTGCGATCGCCAAACACTTCCGAATCATAAACGCGCACTTGGTCGAAACTAATACTACCGCTATCGGTTTGACGTTGCCCCATATTATCCCAATCGTCATGGATTTGTATTCCCTCTCTTTGAGTGGGAATTACAATAATCGTGAGTTCGGAGGTATCTTGACGAACCGCAGTTATGGGTAAGATATCAGAATCTTTAGAGCCAGAGCAAAAGCTTTTTGTACCGTTCAGTAAAAAGCCTGTACCATCAGGAGTTAAAGTCGCACGGCGATCGAGGGGATTGAGAGCATTGCACCAAAACCAATTGTTTGTCACCGTATCTTTGTAGAACTGCGCTTTGCGCTCCTCCGTGCCAAAAAGATGCGGGATAACCACCCCTAAATGGTGATAGGAATAAACATGGGCTAGAGAACTATCAGTCTTTGCCAACTCGCGGGAAATTTGGAGTGCAGTAATCCATGTTTCGCCAATACCGCCATATTCTTTAGGAATAATCAAACCGAGCAAACCGCTAGAGCGAATGCGATCGCGTTCGTACTTTGGCGTACCGCCAAGACGATCTCGTTCGATGGCAGTATCAGCAAATTCTTGAGCAAGTGATTTCGCGATCGCGACATAATCTTGCTTGCTGTCTTGTTGTGTTGTGCTTTTCGAGTCTACAAGGGATATTTTCATATTGATGATACAAAAATTGAGGGAAGTAATCAGGTACAAATGATTTAAGATTCCTATAGGTTGGTCAGTCCTTAAAACCCAAGTAAACAGAAATCGGTACATCTTCAACAAACTGACCTGAAGGTTCTACACTGAGAATTGCTGCTTTAATTTCCGCCTCAAATGCGGAAGTATCGCCATTAAAGTAATCACGACGGCAGTAAGCGGTGGAGTAGAGATAACCAATAAAATTATCAATCGTCCAGTGTTTGTGAAAGTCAATCTTATGGCGCTTAATCCGAACGAATGGCGATCGATCCAAAACTTCTAAATCAGACTTGTAGAGCAAAGGAACGCTGGTCGATCCCACACGCCGCTCTTCTCCTAGCCACCGTTTGATCGTAGATAGCACATTTTGTGCCCAAACAGAGTCATTTGACCAAATATCTTTTTCAGTTTGAATAATCGCTATCCCCGTATTAGCGTTACTCCTGCGATCGAGCACATCGTAGCTACGCTGTAGCACCAATTCTTGATCCATCCAATGAAAAGCACGACCAATGGTGACAAGGGAAAATGTACCCATTGCCGGGGAAATATTTTCTGCTAAATCCCTTACCCAAGCGATATTTGAAGCATGAGCCAGTTTAGCTTCTTGCTTGGCAACTTCGAGCATTTCTGTATCGGGATCGATGCCCAAAACAGATTCAAATCGATCGTGTAAGGCGATCGCTACCAAGCCAATCCCACAGCCGAGATCGAGAAGCTTGCCTTGCCCATCTAATTGAAATTCCTGTGAGATTAAATCGTAAAGAGCATTTGGGTAGCGCGGTCGATATTGCAGGTAATAAGAAATGGCTCCTTGAAAGAGAGTGGGATCGTAGCTTGGGAGTATTTTAGTAGTCATGATTGAAGTCAAGTTTTGCTGAGTTAGGATTTAGGTTTTGAGATAGCTGCTTTGATAATGATGGGTTTTGGCAAGAATTTTATTCACTCTAATATAGAAATTGTTACATTTTTAAATTTATAGAACTTACAAATTAAACATCCTCCTCTTGATTAGATATTAATTGCGATCTCAGCCTGGGATTTAAACCTCTAAGGGAACAGTTTGCGTATTGGATAAATCCAAGGTACTCAATAATTTTTCTTTCCAATATTGCAAATCGCGATCGGTACGCCTGCGGGGACGGGGAAGATCGATATCTAGCTCTAGATGGATGCGTCCAGGGTTGCCACGCATGACGATCGCGCGATCGCTTAAAATCAGTGCTTCTTCAACATCATGGGTGACAAGAATCATCGTCTGGCGATCGGATTGCCAAATTTCTAACAGACGATCCTGTAATTGCATTCTAGTAAAGGAATCGAGAGCACTAAAGGGTTCATCTAGCAATAAAATAGAAGGATTAGTAACAAGGGCACGCGCGATCGCTACCCGTTGAGCCATTCCTCCTGATAGTTGGCGCGGCAGCAAACGAGCAAAATCTTGTAATCCAACCTTAACTAGAGCATCACTTGCCCGTGCCTTGCGTTCATCCTTCGGTAAATGATGCAAACCAAACTGCACATTTTCCCAGACGGTTAACCAAGGCATCAGCCGAGGTTCTTGAAATATTACACCAATTTCTGGATGAGGTTTGTCAATGCGAATATTGTCAATTAGCACATCTCCATAAGTTGGCAAATCTAATCCAGAAATGAGCCGTAAAAGTGTACTTTTGCCGCAACCACTCGTACCAATAAAACTAACAATCTCGCTACGACTAACAGCTAAATCAATATACTCTAACCCGACAAAGCCATTTTGAAATCGTTTATGTAGTCCTTCGATAAGTAGCATATATGTTTCCTCATTGGCGCTTTGAACGAATGCTTTAAACTAATGCTTTGAACTAATGGTTGGAAGCGTAAACATCCTGCCAATGGAGTAGCCAATGCGATGCAAGGCCAATAATTGAGTCAGTAACTTTTCCGAAAATCGCAAACAAGAGAATGCTGGCGAGGGTGATGGCGGGTCGTCCAGTCGCTTGCCCGTCGATCAATAAGAAGCCTAAGCCCTGACTGGCTCCCATCAATTCAGCCGCCACGACAAACATCCAGCCCAAACCCAAGCCACTTCGCAAACCGACAATGTAGGCAGGCAATGTCGCGGGCAAGAACACGCGACTGATAAGCTGCCAATCATTAAGTTTATAGATTTTGCCAACCTCAACCAGTTTGCGATCGACATTGTGAATGCCGCTCATGAGATTTAAGTAAACGGGGAAAAAGACTCCAACGGCGATCAGAGCAATTTTAGAAGGCTCATGAATTCCCATCCACAGGATGAATAGTGGCACCCATGCGAGGGAAGGAATGTTACGGAGTGACTGCAAAAGTGGGTCGAGTAAATCGTGAATTAGGCAAGAATAGCCTGTTAATCCTCCTAGAATAGTGGCCAAAAATGTACCAATCAAGAAGCCAACAAAAACCCGATAGAGTGTAATGCTGATGTGCTGCCATAGTTCCCCTGCTACACCGAGTTTCCAAACTGTTATGACAATAGTTGAGGGAGCAGGTAACAAGTTAGGAGCAACCAAGCCAAACCTAGACAGACTTTCCCACAATATTAAGAGAAAGACTGGCAAGAGCAAGCCTTTTGCTCTGCCCAGACGACTGAATAATTGCCAAATATTACCTGTTTGTGCGCTTGTGATTGCGATTGCAAGTCTTTGTTCCATAACTTAGTATTTGCTGTCCTGCATAGATAGCTTGGGAGCGGAATTAAAATTTAAAAATGCCAAATTAAAAATGCTGAATTTATTCTTAAATTTTTAATTTTTAATTTTTAAATTTCTGATTTGCGTTGGTGAGTTGGTGTATATCCACAGCCGATGTTTTTTACTTATGATTTGGTCACTTTTGCCACATACTGCGGATCGATTAAATTGTTAACTACTGTAATGACATCAACGGAATCCTCGATTACACCGCTTTTTTTCAAGACATCTCCAGCAGCACTAATAACGGCTTTTTGTTCGTCACCAATCGATGAGCTTGATATATCGGTTCGCTCCTCTAATTGTTTAGTTGCTACGGCTTCTGTCAGCTTGGATGCTTTAATCACCACTTGCTTGAGTTCACTAGGATTTGCGATCGCCCATTTCCGTGCCTTCTCATAGGCGGTTAGCACTTGACTAACTTGTTCAGGATATTGTTTGGCAAATGCCTCGCGGACATTCAAAAAGCCTTGACTAATTAGTTTGGGATCGCGGAAGAAGAGTTTCGAGCCTTTTTCTACTTCTGTCTGTGCCATAAATGGATCGAGACCAGCCCAGGCATCGACATCGCCTTTCTCAAGGGCAGCTTTACCGTCAGCGTGGGGCAAAGGCACAATTTCCACATCTTTGGCAGTCAAACCGACTTGATCCAAGGCACGCAACAAGAAAATAAACGGATCTGTTCCGCGCGTTGCTGCAACTTTTTTGCCTTTTAGATCGGCGACTTTTTGAATGGAAGAATTCGCCGTAGTTACTAATGCTGTCCATTCGGGCTTCGAGTAAACGTAAATAGACTTGATGGGATTACCATTGGCTTTTGCAATCAGTGCGGAAGCACCAGAAGTCGAGCCAAAGTCAATGCTGCTGCCATTGAGAAACTCTAATGCCTTGTTACTACCTTGACTGAGCACCCATTCCACTTTGATATTGGTTTTGGCTAAGTCTTCCTCCAGCCAGCCTTTCTCTTTCAGCACGAGACTGACAGGATTGTAGTAGGCATAATCTAAACGTACTACCGTAGGAACTGCCGTAGGAGATGAGCCTGGGGATGCTGCTGTAGTGTTAGTTCCAGGAGAGGAAGAATTACAGGCATTGACTAATAGCGATAGAAACAGCCCAGAAATAAAAAATAGCAGTAACCTACGTCTGGCAATGGCAAACCACTTGCTCATGATTCGTCTCCTCGACTCCTTGGTGAATGTCTCGCTTAATTAGGACTTAAGCCGTTTATACTATAACTCGATTGGTTTACCGTAGTATGACCGAATTTTATCTTACAGCAAGGCACACTCAAGATCAATGGTTAAAAAGACCAACTCGACTGTTGGTGGTGGTATGGGCAACTCCCTTGCCAATATGGCGATCGCGCTCGATCGGCTTGATTAGCAAGGGGCGGTTAGCTGTTTTTAACAGGTGAGTCGTTACTAGAGAACCACTAAAGCCAGCACCGACGATCGCGCGCGATCGTTGTTGGAGTATCAGTATTGTCGGAACCATATCAACATCAAATAGAAGAGTTCGGTTTGTCAGTATTTTTGGTAGTTGAAGTTGTCACAGTCATTAACTGACCGACACTCCAAATCGACGGTGTTTTGCCGATCGCTTGCAGAATATGGTCGTGGGCTGCCATCACTGCCCTCAAGATGGAAAAGATATCTATAGAAACATTTTAATAACGGTAATAGTGGTAAAATACGCTTTACTTACCGAGATACAGTATTTTAATATTGCTTGCAATCATAATTCAACAATTTGGGAAAATTAAAGCATGAGTCAAATTCTGCAAGAAGTGCTGTCTGCTAACCAGGAATATGCTGCGACCTTTGGCAAGAAAGGCAATTTGCCCCTACCTCCTAGTCGTCGCTTTGCTATTCTGACCTGCATGGATGCTCGCCTCGATCCGGCAAAATATGCTGGGCTGGCAGAAGGGGATGCCCATGTCATTCGTAATGCTGGAGGACGGGCAAGCGATGACGCAATTCGATCGCTCGTAATCTCTTACAAGCTATTGGGAACTCGTGAATGGTTCGTCATTCACCATACAGATTGTGGGATGCAACTGTTTACCGACAGCATCATCCGAGAATTATTGACGAACAGCCTGGAAACCGCTGTAATCGACGAAAATGGTTGGCGAGATGTAGGGCAGGGTTCGGGTTCGACAGAAGGTGAATTTGTCGATTGGTTAACGTTCAAAGATTTGGCAGAAAGCGTGTTTGTGGATGTCAAACGAATTCGCAACCATCCCCTTGTGCCACCAACCATTCCGATTTATGGCTTTATCTACGATGTGAAAACAGGGCAATTGATTGAAGTCCCCAGCGCAACTGAAGTCGGTCGAGCAACAGTTCCAGCGATCGCGTCATCGTAAGGGAGGAACGCAAAAATGCAGAAGGCTTTGCGGTTTTCTCAACTATGAATTAGTGCTTTTCACGCTCTCACCATTATTATTGCAACTATGAGCCATTTGATTGAATACGAAGACGCAAATTATGAAGTACGCGCAGTGTATGACGACATTCGTGCGACACGCAAAACCGAGTATATCAACAACTTTTGGAAAGCGATCGCCAACCATCCGCCTACCCTGCAACGTACCTGGCAGAATGTGAAGGAGGTGATGACCGCTCCGGGAGAACTCGATCCCCTGACGCGCGAGTTAATCTACATTGCTGTCAGCGTTACAAATGGTTGCCAATACTGCATTTCATCTCATACAGCCGCAGGGCGAGCCAAGGGAATGAATGATGCCATATTTGGGGAACTGATGGCGATCGTGGCAACCGCAAACGCTACCAATCGACTGGCAAATGGCTATCAAATTCCGGTGGATGAACAATTCAAATTATAAAAGGCGTTCAATCTTAACCACTTATAATCCATCTCTATGGCAACTCAATTAACAGTAGATGTTTCTCAGATTCCCGTTATCGATATTAGTTCGCTGGTATCGGATAATCCCGTAGGTACTGTTGCCAACCAAATCCGACAAGCTTGCCTCGACACGGGTTTTTTTTACATTGTCGAGCATGGTGTAGACAAAGGCTTGCAAAACCGTTTGGAGCAACTGAGCCGTCAGTTTTTTGCTCTAGATTTAGAAACCAAAATGCAAATTCGGATGGCCGTGGGAGGTCGGGCATGGCGCGGCTACTTTCCGGTTGGAGGTGAACTGACGAATGGTAAACCAGATTTGAAAGAAGGAATTTATTTCGGCTCTCAATTGAATCAAACCCATCCGGCTGTTCAAGCAGGCGTTCCCATGCACGGAGCAAACCTGTTTCCAGATATTCCTCTTTTTCGCGAGACAATACTAGAATATCTGGCGGTGATGACTCAACTGGGTCACGCAGTAATGGCTGGAATTGCCCTGAGTTTGAACTTAGAAGCCTCTTACTTCCGCGATCGCTATACGACTGATCCCCTGATTTTATTTCGCATCTTCAACTATCCACCACAAAGCAATCCGCAAGGGCAATCCTGGGGAGTGGGAGAGCATACCGATTATGGTTTGCTCACGATTCTCAAGCAGGATGATTTAGGTGGGTTGCAAGTGAAGACAAAATCAGGCTGGATTGATGCTGTGCCGATCGCCAACTCATTTGTTTGTAACATTGGCGATATGCTCGATCGCCTCACAGGTGGACTTTATCGCTCTACTCCTCATCGAGTCAAGAATGTGTCAGGACGCTCTCGCCTCTCATTTCCATTCTTCTTCGATCCCAATTTCAATGCTGAACTCCACCCGATTGAAATCAAGGGAGGGAGCGTCGATGATAACAAGAACGAACGTTGGGATAAAGCCAGCGTTCACGAGTTTCGCGGCACTTACGGCGATTATGTCCTGAACAAAGTTGCAAAGGTTTTTCCCCAATTGCGCCAGGAAGTTTTGTAAACAGTCACCTGGATTTATTAAACGATCTGAGAGGCTCGGAAGTCTGCATTTTAGGAACCCTCTCAGCATCAAATAGAATAGGAATGTATCTCTTGTTAAGACATCGGAACTAGGGATAGAAATCGCTGCCTCGGTATCCAACATTTACCCACAAGCGGGGATTTCTAATTACCTGGTTTCCAAACTACTTCTTCAACTTTGAGCTGCTTGGGAATTAAGCCGAGTTCAAAAAAAGTATCGGCAATTTCCTGTTGCTCGGCAACCATATCAGCTTGGATCGGTTCAAATCCATAACTCCGCCGTCGAGTCACTACATCTAAGATAGAAACATCAATTTTCAGAAGGGGAGCGAGAATCTTGACTACTTCTGCAGGATTCGCATCCGCCCAAGTCGCTACTGCTTGAGTTTCTTCTCTAATTGCCTCAATGATTTTGACATTCGGCTGAGCAAATGAGCGATTAGCTAAGTAAAAATCTCGGTTAGCTGCTAGTCCTTTGCTATCTTTAACAACACGAACATCTCCTGGCGCTTGAGCTGCTGCATAAAAGGGGTCCCAAATTACCCAAGCATCTACGTTACCTTGTTGGAAGGCAGCTCTGGCATCGGCTGGTGTCAGGTTGGCCGGCTGAATCTCAGTCCATTTTATTCCTGCGGATTTCAGTGCTTTTGCTAACAGGTAATTGGCGCTTGAACCTTTTGTAAAAGCTATTTTCTTACTCCGCAAATCTGCAAGGGTGTGAATTGCCGAATTAGCAGGAACTAAAATACCTGAACTGCGGTCTTTGGGGGCGCTACCGCCAATGTAAAGCAGGGGTGCGTTAGCAGCCTGGGCAAAGACTGGAGGAGCGTCCCCGGTGCGCCCGATGTCGATGCTGCCCGCGTTTAGCGCTTCCAACATCGGGGGGCCTGACTGAAATTCTTTCCACTCAACGGATATACCTAGAGGCTGCAAGCGTTTCTCTAACCCGCCTCTGGCTTTGACTAGCGTGAAGGGGTCTAATTTCTGATGACCGATGCGGACTACCTGAGCTTGAGCTGCTGCGGGGGAAGCGGCGGGGCTTGCAGAGCTGGTAGGGGGAGTATTGTTACAGGCGGCGATCGCCCAATTTAAGCTGATTCCCAATAGAAATAGCGCTGCTAGGGAAAGGTGCGATCGCCATAATTGAGCAAGGAATGAAATCAGTCTTTTGAGCATAAACAATAATATTGTTTGTTGGTAACTTTCCGATCAGAGACTTCCAACTAATTCGGGTTTGCCAGTTTGTAGGGCACCAACAAACTCTTGCAACTGCGATCGCAGTATTTGTTCTGTTTCCTCTTCAAGTTGTACGCTTGTTTCGTCATAACTTTGGATCTGCGTGTCTAAAACATAGACACCAGCCAAGATATGACTAGCGCCCAGCTCGGATAACACTGGTTTGAGGGCGTAGTTAATTGCTAATAAGTGACCCAGCGTACCTCCGGTGGCGATTGGGAGAATAACTTTACCAGCTAAACTCTTCTGCGGTAGCAAATCTAAGTAAGCTTTGAGTACGCCTGTGTAGGCTGCTTTGTAAACAGGTGTGGCGATGATTATGCCCTTGGCTTCTACTACTAAATCATTGACTGCTTTTAAGTCTGGGTTCGCGAATTGTCCGTAAATTAATACCTCTGGCGGGAGATCGCGGACGTTGATAGAGGCCGTACTCAGTCCCTCTTTCTCGACAGCACGGCGGGCGTATTCCAGCACGGCAAAGGAGCGGGATGGATGAGACGGGCTACCTGCGATCGCAACAACATTAGGCATTTAATAGTCCTCCTATTTTTGACTCATTTAAAAATGAACGATTTACGGTATCGCCAGCAAATACGGTAAATTGGTAGGTTTACCGTATTTTATAGATAGTAAGCTAGCACGGTCAATTTTAAAAAGCAAGTAAGTTGAGATGTAAAGTTTGATAACTCTTATACAAATTTTGTGCGCTCGCGAATCTCGGCGGGAATCAACTGTCAAGTTTTTTCTCCCAGATACAGCATAATCTCACCGGACTCAAAAACAGAGCCTTTACAGGAAGCGGGTTTGCTTGTTCTTAACAATTATTTATCAAAGCCCCAGAAGTTGGACGAAAAATTATCTTGCTTTTTGTAGGTACCTATGCAATAATCTTGTTTAATCACAAACTACTGTAATTTGACTGACTTACCGTAGATTTAATTTATAAATGCTAATCTGCTATTCACCAGCACCGGTGAGTAGGAGACGAATTGGCATTTGCTCAACAGCCACCTTTGACAGCGAAAAAGGTTTTGAACCTGTGGCATAGATAGCGATATGGAGGTTTTTTAGAATGGAATCACCACTCTCAGGAATAGGTCTAGAATTAGTAAAACTCCAGAAGTCATTTGGAAATATTAAAATTTTGCGGGATATCAACATAGAAATAAATCCCGGAGAATTTGTAGCAATTGTAGGTCGCAGCGGGTGTGGCAAAAGTACCTTACTGCGCTTAATCGCCGGACTAGAAGTTCCCACTCAAGGCACTGTCTTCCTAGATGGAAAGCCGTCCCGCCAACTCAACTCTAAAGTGACAATGATGTTTCAGGATGCACGGCTACTACCTTGGCAAAAAGTGGTAGCAAATGTGAAATTAGGGCTAGTCACGGCCAAAGAAAACACGCACTGCAAAGCGATGCAAGTCCTTCACGCGGTAGGGCTTGGCGATCGCGCCAACGATTGGCCGGCGGTACTCTCCGGCGGTCAAAAGCAGAGAGTTTCTTTAGCAAGAGCCCTTGCCTGCGAACCTCATTTACTGCTGCTTGATGAACCCCTCGGCGCGTTGGATGCTTTGACTCGCATTGAGATGCAGCAATTGTTAGAAAATTTATGGCAAGAAAAAGGCTTTACCGCACTACTGATCACTCATGACGTAGAAGAAGCAGTGGTGCTAGCTGACCGAGTTATTTTAATAGAAAATGGTCAGATTGCCATGGACTGTTCGATTGATATGCCGCGACCGAGGCAGAGAGGAAATGCTCTATTTGCTGCGAAAGTAGAGGCGATTTTGCAGCGCGTTATGGGTCAAAAAGAAAGTAGCAAAGAGGCAGAGAAATTTGCAATAGGTAGGTACACAAAACCCAACTATGTAAAGATAAGTAAATACGGATAACGGATCTACCAAGGTAACTCAGATATGGGCGCTCGTTTAAGAATATTTCTGACTCGCGAGCTCTTCCTCAGCGAATCCGATGCACCCGGATTTGATATCACTCGCAGATCCTAAACTCCGATCGATACTTCACCGTTCCGCTGCAATCCTCCAAAGCTCCACTTTCTAACTCCAAAACCATAAAAGCTTCATCGGGCACATCATATTCACATTTCAAGCTCTTTTTGCTAGCAGGAATAAACCCAAAACGCGGATAAAAATCTGGATGACCAAGCACAACCACTGCGTGAAATCCCGATCGCCCGCACTCTTTTAAACCTTCCCGAATCAGCAGTGTTCCTATACCTTGCCGCTGATAGTGGGGTAGAACAGCGACTGGCGCCAACCCCTGAATCGACAAATTCCTAGAACATTTTCCTTCGACGACAACCGGACTGAAGAAAATGTGTCCGACAACGCGATCGGATTGTACCGCAACGAAGGAAAATGTAGATGCAATTCCCCGCAATCGCTCGACTAAGTTAGCCTCATTTTCTCGCCCGAATGCCTCAATATTAATGTTGCGAACAGCTTCTACATCTTCGGGATTTTCTGTACGGATATCCATAGCTTAGATTAATGATTTTTTGCCCCTCTGGCAGACGAATTACTACAGAAACTCTTTCTATCTTTCGCGCCCCATATTAATCAAATTATAGCGCCCCTGAAGCCTTTTTCCTCTTTTTTAGTTATATATTTTTGGCAACCAATTACACAACTACTGGCAGATGATTGCCAAATCGTCGGCAAAGTCGATCGCTTCCAATAGACAAGATTGATTCAATCGCTTTCACTTGCTTCAATTATCTGCGTTTAGTGTGTTTCTCTGCCTTAAATCTGCGGTTGCTCTATCGACGAAGACTTATGCAATGCAAGTCTAATCTTCATCCGATACCCCGAACGGCTTAACTGTCATTATTGGGGTACAAGCTGACCGGAAGACAACCGCTTAATACCCTCCATCGCTTTAGTTTCTCCGGCTTTATCACCGCCCTCGCGGGCAATTTTTAAAGCTCCCTCGTAGGATTCGAGAGCTTGAGGATATTGACCGAGACTTTCATGAATTGCGCCCATATTGTTGAGCAAGCGTCCGATACTTGTCTTGTCACCAATTGCTTCTAACATCGGTATTGCTTGCTGAAAATAGATCAGCGCTTGAGTATCTTTGCCGAGTTTGCGAGAGGTAAGTGCCATGTTGTTGAGGAGGCGGCCGACGCCAGCCCTGTCTCCGATTTCCCGGCGAATTGCTAAGGCTTGGTGATAAAATTCCATCGCCCTATTAAAGTCGCCGATGTTGTAGTAGACGCCGCCCATGTTATTGAGGGTACGGCCTAAATCGCGCCGATCGCCCGATGCCGTGCGAATCGTCCGCGCTTGCTGGTAAAATTCGATCGCCTTGGCGTAATCTGCCTGTTCTGCGTACACGGCCGCGATGTTGTGGAGGGATTCTCCAATTTCAATTTTGTCGTCATTAGTTTTGGCAAGTTCCAAAGCTTCTTGGTGCAGTTTCATCGCTTCGGAAAAATTGTCCCCAATCCGGTTAACGAAACCGATGAGATTGAGAGTGCGCGCGATACGACGCCCTCCGCTGATTTCTCGGTGAATCACTAAAGCTTGCTGCAGAACTTCCAAAGCTTTGGGCCTCAAACCCATTTCGCCATAAACTTCCCCCATATTATTGAGGGTTTCTCCGATTCCGGCTTGGTCGCCGAGTTGCTTGCGGATTGCCAAAACTTGCTCAAAAGTCTCGATTGCTTCTCGAAACAAACCCTCGCGGTGCTGTTTTACTCCTGTTTCAAAGAGTGCGTCTGCTTGCGTTTTGGGGTCAGTTGCCTGAGCGTGATCGCTCGCTTGGGCGCGCCTCGCATTTATAATTGGGCCATAAGCCCGGGCGTCTGAAATTGCCAGCAAGCTGAGTGCGGGCGATAAGACAAGACTTATAGCTGCGATATAGCTAAAGTGGTAAGAGCGGCTGTTCACCGATCGAGTCCTCCAAGAGCCAAGTTATACCTATTAAGATAGAGCTCTTTGGGGTGTTCCTGCCGATTTTTTTTTCAGCCGCTAGGTTCCGATACCACTTTCAAAAAAGAATGCAACTGTATGCCCGCGCTTCAAACCCATACACAGTCAGTCATTCCCTATTCTTCAATCCAAAATCTCAAATCTCAAATCTCACATCGCATGGCTTGGTTTTTGTCTTGCCAGACTGCCAGAATCAGCGGCATATTGTTGAGAGCGGATATGATAGCAAAGTTTTTGCTAGGTGGAAGCGATGCTTTTTCAGAGCTTTGCAAGATGATGTCCTGTTGGTCAAGTGTGATCCAAGCAATTCCTGACAAAACTTGAATTTCTCGATGAGTTTGAGGCAATCTGTATACCTCGTTTTCCATCAGAATAATGCGATCCTCTTCGAGGGCTCCGCTAACGGGCGCTGCACATTTGGAAGATATTTGAAGCATAGCATCTCCTACTTGGTAATTGGTAATTGCTAATTGCTAATTGCTAATGGACGACTGTATTTCACTGCTTTTCCACGCAACCCACACACTACTATTGGCAATAACGCCGATCTATCCAAGCGCGCATTTCATCATCCGTTGCCACGCAGGTAGAACGACCCGTCGCCCGATCGCAACCGTGCCACCAAGTGTTACCATAGCGATCGCACGTCTGCCAAATTCTCAGTTCCTCCTCACTAGAAATGAGGTAGAGCAAAAACTGCCCAATTTTATTTATAGGTGAAAAGAGAGATAGCCCTTTCTGTTGTGCGGATATTTTAGCTCTATCTGTTATCGGAAAAAACATCATTATTCGGGGGTTTATCAGACTTTTGTAAGTAGACATAGCCAACACCTTAAAGTGATTTTTTCTACAAAAACTGCACTAATAAAATTACAAAAAATAGCTTGTAACTGCAATAAAATTTTCGCAATTAAAGCACAATATGGTTGTCGTGCAAGTCCTGTAAAAGTCTATCTGTTACCTGATAAATTAACCTTAACTCTGGGGCAATTGACAATCAAAGCATTGCTTGCATAGGTTGTATGAATAAAATTGATATATCGAAGCCCTTGTGACAATTTGGGTACTACTGGCACAAACGCTATGAACGAAATCAATACGCGGCGGATGAAACTCTCTCAGATTCAAGCTTTGATAGCTGTAGCAGACTGTGAAAACTTTAGCGAGGCGGCTTTGCAATTGGAACTGTCCCAATCCGCCGTCAGCCACGCCATCGCCTCTTTAGAAACAGAATTGGGAGTGCAATTGTTCCACCGGGGGCGACACGGTGCTCAACTGACGCCAGTGGGGGAAAGGGTAGTGAGTCATGGGCGTCAAATAGCCTGCGCCTTAGAAATGATGGTCAAAGAAGCGGATTTAGAAAAAGGTTTGCAGGGAGGCCAGGTACGGATAGTTACTTTTCGGAGTGTCGCAACTCATATCCTACCGGGTATTATTGCTAAATTTCGCAGTTGCTTTCCCAAAATTACGGTTAGCATTACCGAAGTTTATTATACCCAAGCTGTGGAAGAGGCTTTGCGATCGGGCAAAGCAGACATCGGCTTTGTATCTCTTCCCATCTCCGATGAATTTGAAACTAGAGAAATTTTGCGGGATAAATATGTTGTGTTGCTGCCGCCAACTGCCAAATTGTCAAGTGATAAGATTACCTGGGAAGAATTAGCAGCTTATCCGTTGATTTTGCAGCCGGCGGAAAATCCTTGTTCGATACCGCTGCGAAAATATTTGACAACTTCGGGGTTTCCCTTAAATATCGCTTACGAACTCAGCGAAGATTCAACTATTGTCAGTATGGTGATGCAAGGTTTGGGTACAGCAATTCTTCCGCGTTTGGCTGCGGAACCGATACCTACGTCGGTGAAAGTTTGCAGTTTGCCTGCGGATTTTGAAAGGGTAATTGGGGTGTCTGTTTTGAGGGATGGGTTATTGATTCCGGCCGTGTTTGCGTTTTTGGATTTAGTTAAAAGTGCCCCAGAGGTTGATAGTGAGGGGGATTTTCCGATTAATCCTTCATGAGAAATCTAAGTCAGTTGTTATTGGTTATTGGTTAGATTGGGTTTTTTTTACTGCAGATATCAACAGATGAACGCGGATGGGAGTGTATATGCGTTCATCTGCGGTAAAAAAAAATCGCATAAAATAGTACGATCGCTGATTGCCTATTTCATGCGTTTTGCAACAAGACTAGAACTGTCGCCTTGGTGGAATTTGATTCGACCATCTACCGAGTTTTTATCCTTTAATTTGAGCCAACCGCTACCAGATGCAGGATCGTTCTCATCATTACCGTCCCATGTAAACTCAAATCGCTGATCCTTTCCATCTTTTACGACTTCGCCGTCAATTTCACCTGATACTAAACCGAATTGAAATTCTCCTGAACCTGTTTCATCAATCTCGATATAGGCTTCAACTTCCATGTCCAAATAATCACTATCCCACATTGCCATCTCTGTGATCCGCCATGTACCGCTATATTCCATTGCTTTCATCCTCCACTTGTGTTATTAATATTCGCCATCTCTCTCACCCAGTTGCGGAAATTCACCTCCGCTTCTACTTCATCTACCTGCGCTGCTGCCAAGAATTCGTAAAGCTTTTCCTTGGGGACGATGGGAAAAGTGGGGCTGACAGATACTTCCAAATACTCATCGTTCTCTAGCTTATAAATTCGCCATTCTCTACCATTGTACCGCCAAAACTCCGGTACTCCCATACTGGCATAGAGAGCAAGCTTGTTAATATCGGTATGGGTGATATCTATTTCCACTACTAAATCGGGTGCTGGATCTGTGGCTATATCTACTGTACGACCGGCTACGAGGGGCTGATTTTGTATGTAATAGGCATTATCTGGTTCTGCACCGCGCTCTAAGTCCGATCGATCGAGGGTTGTTGAACCCATTGTTTTGATTTTTAAACCTAGCTCTACTACCAAAATCCGAATCAAAAGTTCGATTAAGCGTGCTGAAAATTCGTGTTCTTCTAATGGCATGGTTATTTCTACAATCCCTCGATCGAATATCAATTTAGCTGCTCGTTTATCGCCCAGAATTTTGAGCAGTTGTTGATAACCCTGCCAAGTAATATTTCTAAACACCACTCGCTGTTCGCCTATGGGTAACGGTGGTGCGATCGGCGCAACAGAAATCATATTTTTTACTTCCAGCTATGAGATTTCTAAGATAACATAAGGAACAGGCATCTTGCCTGTTCCACAACTAACAAATTATTGATTGTGGAACGGGCATCTTGCCCGTTATTAAAAAGACTCAACACATTTTATTTGCTCTTATCAGTTCTCTGGCGCAAAATAAATTCAGCTAGTGCTAAATCAACCGGTGTTGTGACTTTCAAATTCGTCTCTTCTCCCTCCACAATTTGCACTGGTAAACCGCATTTTTCAAACAAAGCCGCATCGTCTGTCACTTCCCAACCTTTTTGTCGTCCTTCTTCGTGACACTGCTTTAACAATTTCACTTCAAATCCTTGAGGAGTCTGGGCCGCCCACAAATTGCTTCTGTCTGGGGTGTCTCGCACGATCCGACGGTCATCTACGACCTTAATCGTATCCTTGACCGGGACGGCGACAATCAAGCCCGGACAGGTCAAGAGAACCTCGGCAGATCGATCGAACAATTCAGCAGTTGCCAAACACCTGGCGCCGTCGTGAATCAACACTCGATCGGCATTTGGTGGTAAAGCCTGCAAACCGTTGTAAACTGACTCTTGCCTGGTGGCGCCTCCTTTAATCAGTTCCACGGGCTTGACCAAAGATAAATCGCTCAGAATTGCTTTAAAATCCGGAAAATCGTCTGGCTGGCCCATGATGCCAATCCAGCTAATGTGCTGCGAAGCTTCAGCAGCAGCCAAAGTCCAACTCAGCAAAGGTTTTCCCAGCAAAGTCAGCAGCAGTTTGTTCCGCTGACTCCCCATCCGTCGCCCCGAACCTGCTGCAGGAATTAATAAGTGCATTAAGTAACCCTTCTTCACCCAACTAGGTATATATTAAGAGCGTCCTGTACTTTTGGGTCAGTTGTTTAGCTGTCAGCCAGTAGCTTTTAAAGTCTAGAATTACTATAAGCTGATAGCTGAAGACCGATCGCTGAGAGCTACCTCGATAGATAATAGCCCGATCGTTTATGATGCGAATACTAGCACTTGTCCCTGGCGGGATTGGCGACCAAATTTTATTTTTCCCCACCCTTGATGACCTCAAGCAGTCTTATCCAGAGGCGCAAATTGATGTCATCGTGGAACCGAGGGCAAAGGGCGCTTACCGAGTCTGCAAGTCCGTCAAAGAAGTTTTGACGTACAATTTCAAAGACCGCAACGCTATGGCAGATTGGGGCAATTTACTGGGCGTAATTCGCGATCGCGAATACGAAGCAGTTATTTCCCTCGGCCAGCGGTGGACTGTAGGGCTGCTGCTGTGGCTGACCGGCATTCCGCAGAGAGTTGGGTATTCGGGAACCAACGGTGCTCGATTTCTCACTGCTGCGGTACCGCTGAAAACTGAACAGTACGCGGCTTCAATGTACCACGATTTGCTGCAAGGATTTAACATTACAAATCCTTGTCCGGCGATCGCAATTAATGTACCTAAACAGGACATTCAGTGGGCGGAAGCCGAACAGCAGCGGTTGGGAATCAAAGAAAGCGGTTACATTCTAATTCACGGCGGTTCGAGTCAATTAGCTGTGTCTAAAGGTATTGACAAAATTTACCCTACAGACAACTGGAAGCAAATAATTGAAGATTGTCAGCAGCGGCAGCCGAATTTGCCCGTTGTTGTTGTGAAAGGGCCCGAAGATGCAGACTTCGTGACAAAGTTAGTCGAGTCATGTCCGAATGTAAAAGTTATCTCGCCGGATGATGTCGGCAAGTTGGCTGCCACCATTGCTGCTGCTAATTTGATGATATGTACTGACAGTGCGCCGATGCACTTAGCTGTGGCGGTTCAAACTTATACAATAGCTTTGTTTGGCCCGACTGAACCGGCGAAATTGTTGCCAAAGAGCGATCGATTTTTGGGCATTAAATCTCCTACTGGCAAAATGGCAGACATCTCTCCTCAAGATGTTTTGAAGAAGGTTTGGGGCGGCTAAAAACTAGGATATCTAAGTCAGGACACGGCACGGCCGTGTCCCTACAATTTAGCTGGTTTCCAGGCAGAGCCTGGGAACCCATATCTAGAGGCTCTGCCTCGCTTATCGGGGCTTCACAGGAAGCAGAGCCTGGGGACGAGGAATCATTTTCCGTGATTCCTCTTTCGCTCTTCGTTTTTCAACAAGCTCCATCATCTGCTGTAATTCCTTCTTCTTTTGGTTTGCAAACCGAGTGGCGGCAACAGTTGTCACTCCTCCCGCAGCAGTAGTGATAGCACCTTCCTGAACTTTATTAGCATAAACAAGTCCCACACCTACGAAAGCAAAAATTGCCGATGTACCGATGACGGTAAGGGCGACATTGTAGCTTTGGCGAACTTGTCGCAGCCATTCTTCCAGTATTTCTTCTGCAATGTCGCTATAATCTTCGTCAGGGTGCGATTTGCTGGATAAGTGACATTTCATTTAACAGACCTCTTTGGTTTATCAATAATTGTTTTGTGTCCTGATAAAATCATGGCATCAATTTAATTCAGTAAAGTTGACTAAAGGTATAAACTTAGGTCTATTAGAGGTAGGTATAATCAAAGTATACTCAAGGTCTAATTAAACGATAAAAGGCATTGCCCCGATTTGGTATAAGTCTTGATTTTGAGAGTTTGATTTACGGATAGGTTTACTTAGTTTATCAGGTAAAATTAAATTTTGGGTTAACTTAAATGGATTGGCAAGAATTTCTTAAAGGCGAATCTGGGAGACATCGGTTATCTACGGAACAAACAGAAACATTATTAGCAGCGCTCTTCTCTCCTGAAAAACCACCCCTAAATCAGACAGAGCTGGCAGTAAAATTCAACATAGCAGAAGCTACTGTAAAACAGCGGATGGGAGAGATTTACAAGAAGTTTGGGAATAGTTTTGGTCAACTTGTTGACCAAAAAGGTGCAGGAAAATTGGAAATCTTGTATAACAACTTAAAACAAAAGTATTATCAAAAACCCGAACCAGTATTTGTTACCCCAGTTTCTAACTTATCTCCCTACCCTGAAGAATTTAGATCGTTAATAGAAGAAAAGATTCGGACTTTTTGCGGCCGCCAATTTGTTTTTAAGGCTTTTCAGGACTTTCTCAAGGAAAAGCCTCACGGTTATTTTACAATTATCGGGGATGCGGGAATGGGCAAAAGTTCGATCGTTGCCAAATACGTCTCCGAACATAAATCTCCCTGCTATTTCAATATTCTCGTCGAAGGCCGCAACAGACCAGAATTGTTTTTGAAGAGCATTCGCCAGCAATTAATTGACCGCTATCAATTGCCAAATTTAGAAAATGCCGATTTACCAACTTTACTGGCAAACGTGGCGAGACAACTCACTTTGGGCGAACGTTTGGTAATTGCAGTTGATGCACTGGATGAAGTCGAACAAGAACCGGGAGAAAATCTTTTACATTTACCGACAACTCTGCCAGATAAGGTTTATTTTCTGCTGACTAGGCGACCTTATCACCTCGGTAAAAAGCGACTGTCTGTATCTCCGGGAGTTCCGGTCAAAGAATTAGATTTGAGAGATGACCAGTATGTCAATTTTAATCAAGATGATATCAAAGAGTATATTCTATTTGTTCTAAATGCAGAGTCTGACTATAAGGATGGATTGAGAAAGTGGATTCAAGAGCGGGGCATTCTCGATGCAATTTTTGTCGAACAGTTAGCCAAAAAAAGCGAAAATAATTTTATGTATTTGCGGTATGTTTTGCCAGCAATTGCTAAGGGCGATTACAATGACTTGGATTTAAAGCAATTACCAGACGGGCTGCAAGAGTATTATCAAAACCACTGGGTGCGGATGGGGCTGGAAGATAAGCCCGGGCAATTGATGGAGATTGTCTTGTATATTTTGTTAGAGATTGGCACGCCGATTGACTGCGAGATGATTGCTGGAATTGCTAAGGAAGATAAATGCGACGTAGAAGCGGTTTTAGATGAGTGGGTGGAGTATTTGAAAAAGCAGAAGGTAGACGGAGAATTCTGCTACGGCATCTATCATGCTAGTTTCCTTGACTTTCTGAAAGCAAAACGGGAGATGGATTCAAAGCGGAAGCTCTTTCGGGAAGTAAATCAACGGATTGCTGAATATTTAGAACAGGGGATGGCGTGAGATGAGAGAATTTGCGGACAAATTAGCGGCCAAACCACTTTCCTATCAACGTGCTTATCTGGGCAGCTTACTGCCAAATTATGTCAAGTCTGGAAATTTAGGAAAATATTATCAAACGCTGACAGATTTTAACTTCCTGATGGCAAAAATTCAGCATCCTGACTTTGGGGTGCAGGCACTTATTGATGATTTCGCTTTGGTTGACGATTCAGAAGCATTAACTCATCCAGAGTACAACTCAGAAAAAGTTGAAGCCGTGAACTTGATTCAAGCGGCACTGTGGATTTCAGCCGATATTGTGACTCTAGATAAGACGCAACTCGCAGGGCAATTGTTAGGGCGCTTGCTGCACTTTAACATTCCGGCAATTCAGGGAATGGCAGAGGTAGCTAAGCAGTGGAAAGCAGCACCTTGGTTGCGTCCTTTGACATCTTGTTTAACTCCCCCTGGCAGGGGACTGATTCGCACACTTAAAGGTCACACCGGCTCGGTAAATGCAGTCGCCGTCACTGCTGATGGCAAGCGGGCAATTTCTGGTTCATCTGACAACACCCTCAAAGTTTGGGATTTAACAACTGGAGAAAAACAGTTTACTCTTACTGGTCACAGCAACTCGGTAAATGCAGTCGCCGTCACTGCTGATGGCAAGCGGGCAATTTCTGGTTCATCTGACAAGACCCTCAAAGTTTGGGATTTAACAACTGGAGAGGAACAGTTTACTCTTACTGGTCACAGCAGCTCGGTAAATGCAGTCGCCGTCACTGCTGATGGCAAAATCGTAATTTCCGCTTCAGATGACAAAACCCTAAAAGTTTGGGATTTAACAACTCGAAAGGAAAAGTTTACTCTTACTGGTCACAGGCGATCGGTAAATTCAGTAGCCGTCACTCCTGATGGCAAAATGGTAATTTTCAGTTCAGATCACAAAACCCTCAAAGCCTGGGATTTAGAAAGTCGAAAAGAACTGTTTACTCTCGAAGGTCACAGCAAGTCAGTAAATGCAGTAACCCTGACTGCTGATGGGAAGCGGGCGATTTCCGTTTCAGATGACGAAACTCTCAAAGTTTGGGATTTAGAAACTCGAAAAGAACTGTTTACTCTCATAGCTCACTGGAACTGGGTAAATGCAGTAACCGTGACTGCTGATGGCAAGCGGGCGATTTCTAGTTCACGGGACGGCACCCTCAAAGTTTGGGATTTAACAACTCGAAAGGAACTGTTTACGCTCACAGGTCACAGCGGCGGGGTAAAAGCAGTCGCCGTCACCGCTGATGGGAAGCGGGCGATTTCTGGTTCATCGGACAACACCCTAAAAGTCTGGAATTTAGAACCTGGAGAGGAACGGTTCACCCTCAAAAGTCACAGCTACCTGACAGAGGCAGTCGCCTTCACCGCTGATGGGAAGCGGGCGATTTCTGGTTCAGGGGACGGCACCGTCAAAGTTTGGGATTTAACAACTCGAAAGGAACTGTTTACGCTCACAGGTCACAGCGACTCGGTAAATGCAGTCGCCGTCACCGCTGATGGGAAGCGGGCAATTTCTGGTTCACGGGACGACACCCTCAAAGTTTGGGATTTAACAACTGGAAAGGAACTGTTTACGCTCACAGGTCACAGCGACTCGGTAAATGCGGTCGCCGTCACCACTGATGGGAAGTGGGCAATTTCTGGTTCACGGGACGGCACCGTCAAAGTTTGGGATTTAACAACTGGAAAGGAACTGTTTACGCTCACAGGTCACAGCAAGTCGGTAATAGCAGTCGCTGTCACTGCTGATGGTAAGCGCGTGATTTCTGGTTCAAGAGACAACACCCTCAAAGTCTGGGATTTAGAAATAAGGAGGGGATTGTTAGCTTTTATTTGGAGAAATCCAATAGCTTCAAAGCAAATATTTACTCTCACGGGTCACAGCAAGTCGATAACAGAAGTCGCTATTACTACTGATGGCAAGTGGGCGATTTCCCGTTCAGATGACCAAACCCTTAAATTTTGGAATTTAGTAACTCGAAAGGCACAGTTCATTCTCAAAGATCACAGTGATTCGCTAAATACATTCGCCATCACTCCCGACGGCAAACGGGTGATTTGCGGTTCAGATGACACTCTCAAAGTCTGGGATTTGTCGAGTGGAAATGTCATTGCTAGTTTCACGGGTGAAAGTTCGATCGCCTCTTGCGCCATTGCACCCGATGGAGTCACAATTGTGGCAGGCGACGCATCCGGCTGCGTATATTTCCTGCGGCTAGAAGGGGTGGAGGAACTAACATGAATTCCTCACCTCTGCCAACTCCCATCTCTACCGATTCTTACCCAAAAGAATTTCAGCAACTCCTGCGAGAAAAAACCGAGAATTTTGCAGGCCGCAAGTTTGTTTTTTCTGCCATATCCGACTTTCTAAACTCCCACAGCCGCGGTTATTTCACAATTGTCGGCACTCCCGGCTGCGGCAAAAGTTCCATCCTCGCCCAATATGTCAGCGCCCATCCTCGCAGTATCTATTACAACGCTGCAGTTGAGGGCAAAAATCGAGCTGAAGATTTTCTCGCTTCTGTCTGCACTCAACTGATTGACAAATACCTTGCCGCCAATGGGGAAACATCGGAAATTGTCAGGCTAAGATCTCAACTTCAAAATCTCGAATCCGATGATGGGAGTTGGTTTCTGTCTTTGTTGCTTCAGCAAATTAGCGATAAATTAAACGATCGCCAAAAGTTGATAATTGTCATTGATTCTGTAGACGCGATCGCCCGCACGAGTCAGCCTCCCAGCACAAATCTGTTTTATCTGCCGAGATATTTGGGCGATCGTACTTATTTTATCCTCGCCCGCCGCCCGTTTTTGAGAGAGAAATCAGGTTTGTTAATTGAAACCCCATCTCAAACTCTCGATTTAAGAGATTATCCCGCCCAAAATCGGGAGGATGCCCTGAACTACATTCAGCAATACCTATCAACCGCACCGGATTTAACTCAACCCGAATTCGGCCAACAACTGGCAACTCTCAGCGAAAACAATTTCATGTATCTGAGTCAGATGTTACCTGCCATTAACGAGAATCCCCACCCCGATGCTACTCTGGGGGAGTCCTCACTTGTCTCTGAACTTCCTCCCGGTTTAGCAGCGTATTATCAAAACCACTGGCTGCGGATGAGAGGTGATGCTTTATCGGCGATCGAGTTGTCTGTGCTGAATGTTTTGGTACAATCAACAGCAAGTTTATCTGTAAGTGCGATCGCCAATATAATCGATCAGGATGAATACGATGTAGAAAAAACGTTAGACAATTGGATCGAGTTCTTAAATAAGCAGGAAATCGGAGGAGAAATTTGCTATAGTTTGTATCATGATAGTTTCCGCGAATGGCTGGGAAAACAATCTATTTTAGAATGATGAGTTTACCTAGATTTGCATTTCTTATCTTCAGTCCGCGCAGGCGGACTTTGTTTGTGTAGACGCGATTTCAATCGCCGAATTATATCAAAAACAATACAACAATGAAACGAGCAGTATTTCTTGACAGAGATGGCGTTCTCAATATCGAAGCGGGCTACATCCACAAAATTGAAGATTTGCATTTAATCCCCGGAGTCGCCCAAGCTGTACGCCGTTTAAATGACAAAGAAATATTTTGCTGTTTGGTTTCCAATCAATCCGGCCCAGCGAGGGGTTATTATCCGGTTAGCCACGTCGAAGCTTTGCACAAACGCCTTTGTCAGTTATTAGAAAATGAAGCCGGAGCCAAGTTAGATGCTCTTTATTACTGTCCTTATTTAAGCGCAGCCGAAGGCGGAACAAACCCAGAATTCACGCGGTATACAACGTGGCGAAAACCGAATACAGGGATGTTGGTAGCGGCGGCTTGGGAACAGGATTTAGATTTGCGAAATAGTTTTATGGTCGGGGATAAAGCCACTGATGTTGATATGGCTCACAATGCCGGCTGTACAGGTATTTTGGTGCAGACTGGTTACGGAGAAAGTGTGTTGAGTGGGGAGTATCAGCACCATACTAAACCGGATTTTATTGCAGCAAATTTAGCCGCGGCGGTGGAGTGGATTTTGCAAAACTTTGATTAGTGTTGGTAGTGGTATTTAAGTTGTTTCTCGTTGAGTCTTACAGGAAAGTGCTACGTAAGGAAGCGCGACTGTGAAGGTTGTACCCACGCCCATTTTGCTTTCGCAGGCGATCGCGCCTCCTTGCAATTCCACAGCTTTTTTAACAATGGTTAATCCCAAACCGTTACCTTTAATCTTTCCAGTATTCTTGCAGCGGTAAAACATTTCAAATATTTTCCCTACTTCGGTTTCCGGGATACCGATCCCTTCGTCTCGGATGCGGATAATTAGTAAGGGAGAGTTAATATTGGTAAAGTATGAATTAGAAAAGAAAGAGTGAGGAGATAAGCAGAAAATAGCTTCTTTGTCTCCTTCGCTTGCTGGACGGCATTCCAATTCCAAGGTTACTTGCCCGCCGTTGGGAGAATATTTGATAGCGTTGACGATTAAGTTAGAAATAATGCCGTGCAGCAATTGTTGATCTAATATTGCACTGGTAACATCTGACGGGATTAATGTTAGTTTGTGCCTTGCTTCATTTCCTAACTGCAATTGAGCGAGCAAGTCTTGACAAAATTCGACTAAATTTATCGGTAATGGATTGCATTTGAGTTGGCCTGATTCTGCTCTGCCCATCAACAGCATATCGTCGATTAGCTGGTTCATCTTTTGTGTAGCTGAGTGCACCAGCCGCAGGGTTCTAACTTGGGATTCGTCACTGCTGCGGTTTCGATCGAGCTTTAACAGTTCCGCAGAGATTAAAATCGCGTTGAGCGGGTTCCGCAATTCGTGAGCTGCCATTGAAATATACTGGTTTTGGCGGTGCGATTTTTCTTCCATCGACTCTCTGGCTGCTTCCGAGGCTTTGAGAGATTCTCGCATCTTGGTGTCGATTTCGTGTCTGTGCAGGGCAATCTCGATCGCCACCCGCAAATCATTTTGTTGAAATGGTTTGATAATATAACCGAATGGGTCTGTAAGTTTCGCTCTTTGCAGCGTTTGATCGTCGGTATACGCTGTTAAAAATACGGTCGGCACATTCCTATTAGTTCGGATTTTCTCGGCTGCTGTTACCCCGTCCATGTCACCTTTAAGCACGATATCCATCAACACTAAATCGGGCGGGTTTTCTATCGCTTTTTGAATTGCTTCTTCTCCTGAAGAAACTGTAGCTGTTACTGCATATCCCAGTTTTTTTAATCGACCTGCTATGTCTTGGGCTACAATAACTTCGTCTTCTACAACCAAAATTTGTATAGGGTTCATTTTTCGTTAAATACGCTGCCGATAATTTAACTCTTGGAAAATCAGAGTGTAGCAGATTCCACCCTGACTGTCAATGGCAATACTCGCCTCTAATTGGTAAGCCAACATTCTCACTAATCGCAATCCTAATGTTTCAGTATTTTCCACGTCAAAATCCGCGGGAAATCCGCGACCGTTATCTTGAATAGTTAAATAAAATTGGCGGTCATTTATCCTATAAAAATTAATACCTATTTCACCATTTAAACTTGAAACAAAGGCATATTTTAAAGAGTTAGAAACCAGTTCGTTAATAATTAAGCCACACGGAATTGCTGTTTCTATGTTTAAATAAATGGGGTCAACTTTGAGATTAAATTGGATGGCAGTGTTGCCACAACCAAAAGATTGATACAAATTAGCAACCAAATTTTCGACGTAGAGGGGAAGGTCGATGCGATCGAGATGTTCGGATTGATACAGTTGCTCGTGAATCAGAGCCATTGAATGGATGCGAGTCTGGCTTTCTTCAAATAAAGCTAGCGTCGCTTCGTCTTCAATATATTGAGCTTGAAGTTGCAGCAAGCTAGAAATTACCTGCATATTATTTTTGACTCGGTGGTGAATTTCTTTGAGCAATACTTCTTTTTCGCGGAGTGCTGCTTGGATGCGGGCCTCGGTAAATTTGCGATCGCTGATATCTTCGGCAATACCCGCGATGCGGTAAATTTTGCCCGATTCGTCGTAAATGGGAAAAGCTCGATCGCACAGCCAGCGAATTGTGCCGTCTGGCAGAAAAATCCGATATTCGTTACTGGTGGACTCGCCCTGCAACACACGCCCCATTGCCTCTTCCAACAGGAGTTTATCTTCTGGATGCACCCACTCCATCATTTTTAATGGAGCGGCATACAATTCTTCGCGACTGCGCCCCCAGATTTGTTCGTAAGCTGGACTCAGATACAATAAATCGGTGAATTCCGCAGACATTAGCCAGACAGAATCTTGGATATTTTCTGCTAGCTGGCGGAAGCGTTCTTCACTTTCGCGGATGGTTTTTTCTGCCTGTTTGCGTGCGGTAATATCTACTGCAAGACCCACAATGCGGTAAACTTTACCAGATTGATTTCTAATCGGAAAAGCCCGATCGCGAATCCAGCGGATTTTGCCGTCCGGCCTAACAATTCGATATTCTATCTCGTCTTCATACTCAATTTGTCTAGTTAAATTAGCAATAACGCGCTCGCGATCTTCTGGATGGAGGGAATCTGCAAAAAAGCGCCCGTAAGCATATAAATCAGCGCAGCTTCTGCCCCAAATCTTTTCGTAACCCGGACTGATATAAATAATTTCCTGGGGTTGAACGTTTACCATCCAAAACACGCTTTCAATGTTTTCTGCTAGCTGTCGGAACCTTTCTTCGCTTTCTTTCAGCGCTGCTTCTGTTTTTTTGCGATCGCTAATATCTTCGGTCACTACTACATTGTAAATTGCCCCGCTCAGCGGTTCTTGGATGAGCGATACTGTAATATTTACCCAAACTACACTGCCGTCTTTGTGCAGCAAGCGTTTTTCCATTCTAAAACTGTCAATTTCCCCGGCAAATAATTTCTTGTTTTGTTCTAAATCTACATCTATATCTTCTGGGTAAGTAACGTCCATCCAAGTTCGCGACAGCAGTTCAGTCGCAGTATATCCGACTATATCGCAGAATTTTTGATTGACTCGCAAATAGCGGCCTGTTTCGTCAGGGTGGGTAATGCCGACTGCCGCTTGTTCGACGGTTGCCCGAAAGCGTTCTTCGCTATCTCTGAGGGTTGCTTCTGCTTTTTTGCGATCGCTAATATCGCGCTGCACGCCAAAATAGCCCACGATTCTGCCGTGGGAATCGTAAATGCAAATATAGTCGCCTTCTACCCAAAATGGAACCCCGTCAAACTTGCGATTCTCATTTTCGATGTGAATTCGGCCAGCATCAAAAAATTCCCTCATTATCTCTCTGCCACCAGTCAAGTTGTGCGATAAGAAAGAGTAAAGCGTCCGACCAATAAACTCTTCCCTAGAATCCCCGTATTGAGCTATCAAAGCATCATTTGCCTTCGTTACCCGCCCGTTAGCAAATATGTAATCCAAGACTTCTTCTTTGTCAACTGTATCGTCCCACTGCACGGGTTCGTCCAGCATCATAAATAAAAAACCATCTAAAGATTGAGAGAAAAACAATTCTAGCTGTTCCTTGCTTTCCCGCAGAGCTTCTTCGGCGCGCCAGCGAGAGAGAATTTCTTCCCGCAATTGATTGTTGGCTTTTTTCAAGTCTTCAGTGCGCTTTTGATATTTAATTTGTAGCTGATTTTTGATTTCTTCCAGCGCTATTTCTGCCTGTTTTTTTTCGGTAATATCTTGAGTAACGACCATTCCTGCAAAAATTTCTTCCCGGTCGTTTTTGACGGGAGCAATTGTTGTTGAATAAACGCGATTGCCGTATTTATATTCAAAAGTATTCTCTTTTCCTGCCAAAGCAGCGCGATATGTAGTCTCAAAAAGGCGCAAATCTTCAGGTGGGGATACTTCCCACAATGTTTTGCCTTCCAACAGTTCTTTGGACAAACCAACTGCTGCCAAACCTTGGCCGTCAACCAGAGTATAGCGCAAATCGCGATCGAACAAAAACACCGAGCCATTCGGATAATGTTTGATGAGAGTTCGGTACATTTCCTGGCTTTTTTCCAGAGATGCGATTAACTGAATGCGATCGTCCTCGGTGATATCAAATTCAGTTGCCGAACCAGCAAAGCCAGCATTCTCGACGGCTTTGAGTTGTGCTTCTAATTTCTGGCACAATTCTCTCTGCTGCTGCAAATCCTCTTCTAGTTGCCGAATTTTTGCTTTTTGCTCTGCTACTAATGCTTCGCAGGTTTCCAGAGGTCGATCGCTCTTGGTAGGATCAATACACATAAGCGCTCTTTGTTTGGCAGTTGCGGACTTGAGCTTTGTCAAGTTAATACTAACAAAGCTCAAGCCTTCACTGCTAACTTAATTAATCAATCTTTCTTGACTTCTGCCCAAAGCCTTCTACTTTTCCTTTATTTAGGAACTCCCGCCGTCAAGACTTCATGACTTTCCAATGTCACCAAAACATCATCTTCAATTCTCACGCCAATACCGCGCCATTTTTCAGGAACCTCCGGCTGTCCTTCAACGGGTTTAATATAAGGAGAAATATAAATCCCCGGTTCCACCGTCAGCACTTGTCCTGCCTGCAAAACTTGCGGATTTTCGCCGTACTGATAAACGCCGACATCGTGCACGTCCAATCCCAGCCAATGACCAGTGCGGTGCATATAAAACGGCTTGTATTTCTCTTCTTTAATTATCTCTTCAATGTCCCCCACCAAAAGTTTTAAATCCATTAAACCTTCCACCAAAACGCGCACCGCTGTTTCGTGAATTTTGCTGTAAGGATTTCCGGGATATACTTGATTAATTGCCTGCAATTGTGCTTGCAAAACTAAGTCATAAATTATCTGTTGTTCCGCTGTAAATTTGCCGCTAACAGGAAAGGTGCGAGTAATATCGGCGTTGTAGTAGTCGCAAGCACAACCGGCATCTATTAGCAACAAATCGTTTTCCTGCATTTGGCGGTTGTTTTCGATGTAGTGGAGGACGCAGGAATTGTAACCGGATGCAACAATTGAAGGGTAAGCCGGAGTGCAGCCATTTAAGCCAAAAGTATGTTCTATTTCAGCTTGAATTTCATATTCGTACCTGCCCGGTTTGGCGAATTCTTGGGCGCGGTTGTGGGCTGCAACTGAGATATTAGCCGCTTTTCGCATTAATGCTAATTCTGTTTCGCTTTTCACCAGCCGCATCGGGTGTAAAATGATGTTGGAATCTTCGATTGCTGTCGGGCCTGTGCCGCGTTTCGGGTAGGTTGCCATCAACCGCTGCCAGTGATTGAGGACTGTTTGGTTGAAAGTACGATCGCGCCCGAAGTGATAGTATATGCGATCGGCTTTTTCTAAATATTTCGGCAATTTTTCCGCAAGTTCGGCGATGGGGAAAGCTTCATCCGCGCCGTACAATTCCTTAGCGCCTTCTACTCCGGCGCGATAACCGTGCCAAGTTTCTTTTTCCAAGTCTTTTGGCTGCACAAACAAAACAAATTTGTGTTCTTCGTGGTGCGGCGCGAGCACTGCTACCGCCGCAGCTTCGTTGAAACCGGTTAAGTAGAAAAAATCGCTATCTTGTCGGTAGGCGTATTCTACATCGTTGTGCATGACGGCTGCGGGCGCGCTGCGAAATATCGCCGTCCCGCTGCCAATTTTTGCCATTAACTGTTCGCGTCTTTGCCGGTATTCGGTGGGGTTGGTCATCCGATTTTAGATTTTAGATTTTAGATTTTAGATTGAGTGTAATATTAACACTCGGCGGTTTCAAGCGCTGCTTGTCAGACTTGCACCCCCAAGCCCAGGGTTGAAGATATAGGCAATCTGTTTCTTTCTGGGTATACTTATTTATTCTATTGTTCTGCGATCGCCAATGGACAAAGATGAGTTGCGATCGACTAAAGTCCATCTCGGATCGAAATTCGACCAATTTTCTCCATCTTCGCTAACTCTGACGGTTTTCAACTGTCGCTGCTGGCAGTTAACTTCCATGTGCGCCAACAATTTCTGGTTACTAAACTGTTGAGTTCCTAGAAGAATGCCGACTGGATCAGAGGGAACACCGGGAATATCCGATTTACTCTATTCAACGCTGCTGGGGTCGATGCAAATATCTACAAAACATCTTAATTTTTCGGCGCGGGCGCTCAAAGTATTGACACAAACAAAAATAAAAGTTGCTATTAAAAAAAATGACGAATTATTAGTATGTATGGCAAATGTAGTATTCATCTGCGTTAATTGGCGTTTAGGGGCGGTTTAATATTATTATTGACAGTTTAATAAAAAAGTAGGGTCGTGGCAATAGTGCTGCGTCCCTACTTTTTAAAGACACGGCATTGCCGTGTCCCTAATTTTTAAACAAGTCTTAAAGCTGAGGAACGTATTGTTCTTTTTCAGGAACAAAAGTGTATTCAGAGACGATTAGGCGCAACTCTTCGCCGTCGATGGTTTCTTTTTCAATCAACAAATCGACTAAGCGATCGATCACGGTGCGATTTTCGCGAATAATTCGGCGCGCCTCGTCGTAGCAGTGATCGACAATTGCTCGAACTTGTCCGTCAATCCGAGAGGCTATTTCTTCGGAATATTCCGATCGCGCTGTGTAGTCGCGGCCGAGGAAAATTTCGCTTTGCTGGGCTTCAAGGGCGATCGGGCCCAAGGTAGACATCCCGTAGCGAGTCACCATTTGGCGCGCCATACCGCTTACTTGCTGCAAGTCGTTGCCGGCACCGGTAGTTACTTCGGCATCGCCGAAAACTACTTCTTCGGCTGCGCGGCCACCTAAAGCACCGCTAATCCGGGCTAAAATTTGCGATCGAGAAATCAAACCTTGGTCTTCGCTGGGCATGAACCAAGTCAAGCCGCGGGCCTGTCCGCGAGGAACTAAGGTAACTTTTTGAACTGGATCGTGGGCTTGAATGATTGTACCGACGATCGCGTGGCCGATTTCGTGGTAAGCAATCAAGCGCTTGCTCTTGCTGTCCACCAAAGGAGTGCCTTCCATACCTGCTACCACGCGATCGACTGCATCGTCAATTTCGAGCATCGTAATCGCCTCTTTGCGGCGGCGGGCGGTTAAAATAGCAGCTTCGTTGAGCAAGTTAGCCAAATCAGCGCCAGTAAAGCCTGGAGTGCGGCGGGCGATGGCGTCCAAAGAAATTTCCGCAGACAGCTTCTTGTTGCGCGCGTGAACTTCCAAAATTTCCAACCGGCCTTTGATATCCGGCGTATCTACCGTAACTTGGCGATCGAAGCGACCCGGACGCAGCAGCGCTGAGTCGAGCACGTCGGGGCGGTTCGTGGCAGCAATGATGATAATGCCAGTATTGCCCTCAAAACCGTCCATTTCGGTCAGCAACTGGTTCAGGGTTTGTTCCCGTTCGTCGTTACCGCCACCGATACCGGCGCCGCGCTGCCTTCCTACGGCATCGATTTCATCGATGAAGATGATGCAAGGAGCATTTTCTTTAGCTTTCTTGAACAAGTCGCGGACGCGGGAAGCGCCGACACCGACGAACATTTCGACAAATTCTGAACCGGAGATGCTGAAGAAAGGCACGCCGGCTTCGCCTGCGATCGCTTTTGCCAGCAAGGTTTTACCGGTTCCGGGAGGGCCAACTAGCAGCACGCCTTTGGGAATCTTCGCCCCGACTGCGGTGAAGCGTTCGGGTTTTTTGAGGAATGTCACCACTTCTTGAAGTTCTTCTTTGGCTTCCTCAACGCCTGCTACGTCGTCGAACAGTACGCCTGTTTTAGCTTCCATTTGAAAGCGAGCTTTGGATTTGCCAAAGTTCATGGCTTGGCCCGGGCCGCCGGGAACGTTGCCACCGCGGCGGAAGAGGAAAAACAGGCCTCCTACTAACAAGAGGGGAAATACTAGATTGCCTAAAAGTCCCCAGACAGCACCGTCATTGCGTAGTGGGTGAGTGTCGAAGCTGATTTTTGAGTCTCTGAGTCTAGAAACCAGTTCCGGGGCATTTGAGGGCAAGTCTACCCGCCACCGCTGCTCGTGATTGTCCAGTTCGGGATCGACTGCTAGGACAATAGCCGTCCGACCTCCGTCGTAAAGGTCAACGCTGGTCACTCGACCGGCGTTTAAGTAATCTAAGAATCGACCGTAGCTCAGGCGGGTGCTGGCGGTGTTCTTGCTCATTTCTGCGGGGGATGGGGCAAAGGCCCCCTGCCACAAGAAAAAGCCGATGACTAAGGCAGGTAAAGTCCAAAGTAGTATAGTTCGCCAAGAAATTTTCATAAATGCGGATGCCTTGAATTGGGGACAGATCGGGTAAGATCGCGGTGTCGGAGAAGTGCGACAAAAGTTTACACTCAGAATCTTAACTAAATTTAACTTAACAATGCACTCTCAGGCAACAGAGCTTTGAGGACGATGGCTCCAGAAAAAGTTAGGTTAGTTAGGGTAAGGGCGATCGTCCCGAATATAATGTTTGGTGCTGATTTCGATACCGATCTAGGTAGAGTTAGAAGAATCGTCGCTTTCACCCACTGTCTTTAAGCGTGGCAGTGTCAAGGGATAAGGCATGATAATGGTGAGGCTCAGTGAGGTAACACATTTCAATGACAACTAGACAGCTTGTTCCTAATTCGGCTATGCTGACCCAGCAGACTAAAGTCGCTTCTAACAAATCGATTATTAGTGCTGATTTGGGTCGGACGGCAACTAAAGCTTGCGTGAGTCGCAACCCGAGTAGCGTTGTTTTCATCCCTGCCAACGTGGCTACTATGCCCGTGGAAAAGGTGCGGGGTGGCAGCTTTGAGTCCAAAGCAACAGATCCTCTGTTGGATATGTGGCTGGAGTACCAGGGCAAGGGTTACGCTATAGGCCAACTAGCGGCAGATTTTGGCGCTAATCTCGGTGGCGCTGACCAGTCGAAAGTAGTAGATGCTTTGGTTAAGGTCTTTTCCTGTGCTGGATATTTCCAGATGAAGGGCGAAATAGCAGTTGTGCTGGGTTTGCCGTTTTATTCGCAGGATCAGTTTGAGAAAGAAAAGGAAGAGATTATCAGCCAACTGCGCTCTCCCCACGTTGTGGTGTACCGGGGCGAGCGTGTGGATATTAATATCAGTCACGTTTGGGTGATGCCGGAAGGGTTCGGCAGCCTGATTTGGTGCGAGGCTCAAGATAACAAGGAGTTTACGCCGGAGTTGCCCGAACTGTCGGTGGCGGTTGTTGATATTGGACACCAAACTACCGATTTGTTAATGGTCGATCGTTTCCGGTTCGCCCGGGCGGCTTCTAAGAGCGATTCCTTCGCAATGAACAAGTTCTACGAACAAGTTGCCTCAAAGATTCCGGGAGCAGACCCTCAATCTCTGTCTTTACTGGAAGCGGTGAATAAACCGGAAGGCCAGCGTTTCTACCGTCCGAGAGGAGCGACTAAGCCGACTAATTTAGATCCGATTATTAAGGATTTGCGAGAGGCTTTCGCTAACGAACTGTCCGAACGTTTGGTGCAGTGGCTGCCGGAACGTGTGACGGATGTGGTTCTGACTGGCGGGGGCGGCGAGTTTTTCTGGGAGGTGTTGCAACCTTTGCTTAAAGACGCCAATCTTAAGGCTCACTTGGCTCAGCCTTCCCGGAAAGCTAATGCTTTGGGACAGTTTATTTATGCTGAGGCTCAGCTAGCCACGATTAAGTAACGCATTAAGGCTTGAACCCTATGGCACTGTGGGCAAAAAATAAGGCGAATTTCTCGGTGGCGTTTACGGAAGATGCTGCGGATCAAACTTTGCTGGCCGCTATTGAAAAAGAGTTGGCTTTCACGAAGTATCAGACTTTCAGCAATCTCTGCAAGCAGGCTTTGTGGCAGTTTTTGTCTGTATCTGAGTCTACTAGCTCTACACAGAGCTTTCAGCGGTTGGAACAGCGTATTGCTGAACTTGTGGTCAAATTTGCTGAGTTTGAGCACAATGTTTCGGCAGAGGAATTAAGCCGTTTGGAGGGACTGGAACATCACCTGACTCAACTCAGCGCGCAGTTGGATCAATTGCAGGGGAGTGTTAACAGTAAGTTTGCTCAAGTTTCTTTTGCCCCAGTTTCAAAAGTAGTAGAGCCTGACCCCATTGAGTCTGAGTCTGTGGCGGATGATAATGTAGTGTCTGACGCTGAGGTTGCTCCTCGTCGGGAATCCGATCCTTTGCTGGAGCGTTTAAGTTCTTTGTTACCGCAAGATTTCTAAAATGAGGTAGACCTAGGCTACAAAGCCTTGAGATGTAATGTTAGTGGCCCGCTGTTGGCAGCCGGTACTGAAGAAACAAAGCGATCGCTCTTTTGAAAAAAAAGGGCGATCGCTTTGTTATTGACGATTTTAGATTTTAGATTTTAGATCCCACATTCCGCAGATGTGGGTGGAATTTTTTTATCAGTTGTGAAAAGTTGGAACCCCAAAGTTTTTCCGTTTAACT
>NZ_JAUBQS010000172.1:0-1107 GCF_036701355.1 Microcoleus sp. Pol12B3 | reverse complement strand
ACCAGAATCAGCCCAATCTTTAGTTAAAGCCGCCCTTTCTCTCCCCGCTGATGTTGACCTGACTAGCTTAGACCCTATCTTAGCCACCAACAACAACCAACCCGGTGGAGTCGAAGTCTTAGCCGCAATGGTGAAAGTCCAAAACTTCATCACCCAAACTGCCGCTTTGATTGACGGTGCATCCAGTGCAGTCAATACCGATATTGTCAAAGCTGTTGTCAGTTCAATTACGGCTCAAATTCAATCCGGTACAGTCTTAAACCTCAGCAATCCAGCAGCCTTAGAACCAATCATTCAGCAAGCAGCCGCGAAAATCCAGCAAATAGACCCCAGTTTCAACAGTCAACAACTCAGCCCTATTACATCGCAATCCGCGACAGTAATGGCAACAGCCAATCAACGCATTGATGCGGCTGTCTCCAACCCAACAGCAACATCAATTCCTGAATCACTTGCCCGCCTCCAACAAGTAGCCTTGGGCCCAACCACTCAAGACTTCAAAGAAGTTGGTACAGGAAATAAACCTATTTCCCAGGTAGTTGCTGACAATACTGGTACTGTTTTAGATAGCAGAATTGAAGCTGTAATATTGCCGACTGGGATTGCAACTCCTGTTGTCAGCGGCGATGCTGATTTGGGCAGCAATTCCCCGGATGCAATTCTCGGTACCAATGGCGACGATATCCTGACTGGCGACAGCGGGAATAATGTGTTGATGGGCATGAGGGGCAATGATTCCCTCGATGGAGTTCTGGGGAATGACACTATTTTCGGTGGCAAAGGTAGCGATACAATCCTGGGAAGTAGCGGTGATGATGTCTTATTTGGCAACCGTGGTGCTGACATTTTGAATGGCGATGATGGTAATGATATTCTTTACGGAGGTAAGGGCGATGATTTGCTGAATGGCGGTTTGGGAATCGATACTTTGGTAGGAGGAATGGGAGTAGATAAATTCCTACTCTCTACGAATTCCGGTACTGATACGATTACTGATTTTGAAGTCGGTAAGGACTTGTTAGTATTGGGTAACGGGTTGAGTTTCTCGCAATTGGCGATTGCTCAAGATAGCGGTGCAACTTTAATCCGGTTGGCACAAACAGGGGA
>NZ_JAUBQS010000088.1:0-17815 GCF_036701355.1 Microcoleus sp. Pol12B3 | reverse complement strand
CCTCATCTTTTTTCACATTTTTACTAGCTTTTTCATTTTAGCCCTTTTTCATATATTTGCAAAAGTGAGATGCACCCGAGTCATTAATATTCTGACCGCTGACAAAGCTATCAAATGACATCCACCTGCAGGCGATTTAATTCAATCAGAAAGTTGAGCATACTGAGAGTGACTCAAACTTTGAGGAGCTACCTCTGCGGCAAAATTTGTACTGCAATGAAAGATCGATTCCTGCGGAAATCTTCGCTAACGCACTTATTTTAATTATTTTAATCGAAAGTGCGATCGACCGAGCCATCCCCTAAGACCTACCTATGACCTAGAACAGTGATAAACTTGATATTCATACCCATCCACCGCAGGCAACTCGCGCGATTCAAGCTGACATTTTTGTGGTTCTAGATTGACAGGTGCGCGAAAATTAACCAGCCACAAATCAAGCGGACGTTCTAATTGACTGAGCGTTTTGTCAAGTGTCCCTGCCACTATTTCCGCCCCATCCTTTCTCTGGTTAGCCAAAAGAAACAGCGGAGAATCAAAGGCTTTAACTTCTTCTTTCTTCCTAACATCCGTTACACCCGCTACAAAATCCATTGCCGAACTTCTTTCCCATTCCCACCCTATCCCCATCAACTCTCCTATTTCTACATGAGTCTTTTGAGTAGTGGCAATTAGGACGGGAACTTTCGAGAATTCGCGGATAACCGGAATTAAAAGGTCGGGTTTGTAATATTTGCGGTAGCCGAGATTGGAATTTACTGTGACACCGCTAAAAAAACCCATTACTAAAATTAGCACGACTGCTTTTTTGCCAGCAATTTTCACAGCAGGTAAATTAAACCATTGACTTTTTGTTGTAGGTGTCTTAAAAATAACCGCCAAGGTTGCTCCTAAAAGCAATATCACCCCCGGAAAGTAGACGAAATTGTATCGAGCCCCGCGAGTTAGGTCAATCCCTAGAATATATGCAAAGCTGAAAAATAGGAAAATTGAGCCTAGCACAAATCCGCCGAAAATAACAGTACCTAAACGAGTATCTGGCATTGTTAAGGAATTTTTAAGAGCGCTAAACAGGATGGGCAGCACCAATATAAAAAATATTGTCATTGCGATCGCCGATGCAACTACTACTGCCAAATTTTGCGATTCAACGGGCAGCAGAGACATCACAGTGATCCATCCAGCTAAAGCTTGAAAAATCGGATTAATCACATTTAAAAATGTGCGATCGCCGCTGACAATCCAATTAGTTAGTTCGTTGCCGTATTTATTTGACAAAAATACCGGCAGCCAAACTAAACCGCCAGCCAAAGTACCCATCGCTACGGAGAAAAGCCGCCAGAGGATGTGAAATTGCCAAATATTAGGCTGCTGGCTGTTGTCAATTGGCAACTTTCCATTAAACTGCTGCCAGATTACTGCAATTAATGCTATTGCTTCCGCACACAAAGTCAGTGCAAAAAAGTAGTGAACCGCAATTCCTAAACAATTAACCACTACCCAAAGCAGCACCGCCCAAATAGGCAATGGAGCGCGCTGCTGTAGCTTTTTGGCAGCTAATGTCAACCAAAAAAGAGAGGCAACAACTAATAAGATTCCTAAAGTGTAATGGCGAGCTTCTTGAGCGAGATAAATGCCGTAGGGAGAAACTGCCATCATCGCGGCAGCACATTGACCGACTAAACGAGAACTAAAAGTAAATTTGCCCAAAAAGTAGATAGCAGGAACTGAAATCACGCCCAATAATGCAGGAAGAGCTCGCCCAATCCAAACTAAACTATCCTCAGTCGGCCCAAACAGTCGCATCCACCAGTGGGCGAGCATAAAATACACTGGTGGATGGTTGCTTTCTAGCAGCAAATGGTTTAGAACATCTGCAATGCCAGCATTGGGACGCAATTGTAGCGGTTGTAATAATGTAGAAAGGTCGATCGCGCGATCGAGCGGCACCCCTCGAAAACTGTTGCCCAAACTAAAAACTAGAGTCGAAAACTCGTCCGTCCACAGCGGTTTCGAGTCCAAATTGGCAAAGCGCAAAATAAAGGCGAGCGCCGTCCACAGCAATAGCAACAACAGTTGTTTGTTCTTGATCATTAATTCAGTCATTCAAAGGCATAGGGAAGAAGAGCCATTAGTCATTAGTCATCAGTCATTTTATCAACGATCAATTACTAATTACCAATTACCGATTACCAATTACCTATCTACTTCCGTTACCCGCCAGCTCAACTTCATATTAATCCAGAAGTTCCACAGAGTCACAGCCGCGATCGCAATTAAATTAGCCAAATATTCATTCATCCCAAAAACATTAAACAGCAAATTAACCAGCAGCACATTCAAAATCAAACCCATCAAGCAAATCGTATTAAATTTCAACAGCCGTTTCAATCGCTGGCGCTTTCCTGGCTGCCGCTTAGAAATATCGCCAAAAGTCCACAAATCATTCCACAAAAAGTTACTGATAATTGCCAATTCAGCAGCAACGATCAGACTGCGAGTCAGTTCCCAATTGAGGATATCCCGCAGCACGTACAAAACCCCCATATTCACAAACACGCCGCTGAAACCCACGATGCCAAACCGCAGAAACTTGCCCATCGGCCAGCGGGCAAACCGCAACCGAAGCAAATGTCGCAAATACTCAATATACTGTTTCCAAGTAACTTTGCTCTCGCCTTCTTGCCGTTCCTGAAACACGTAACCAACTTCTCCAATCCAGCGGATGTCCCCCCTGCCGAGCACTTCAATCAATATTTTGTAACCAGCAGGATTCATGGTTTTGCCCGCTATGCAACTGCGACGCACCATAAAATACCCGCTCATAGGATCGGAAACTCGGCCCACGACTCCCGGCAGGATCACCAACCCCAGAGTTTGAGCGCCCCGCGATAAAAATCGCCTGACAACGCTCCAATCGCTCACCCCGCCCTCGGCAACGTGACGGCTCGCAGCAGCTAAATCTGCTCCCCGCTGAATTTCTGCTAAAAGCTGCAACAGCGTCTCCGGGGGATGCTGCAAGTCGGCATCGATGACGCCCAAAACCTCGCCCCGAGCTGCCTGCCACCCGCGAATTACTGCTGTGGAAAGTCCCCGCTCCTCTTCCCGGCGCATTACCCGCAATTGCGGATATTCCGGTGTCAGGGACAGGGCAACTTCCCAGGTGCGATCGGGGCTGTCGTCATCAACTACAATTAATTCGTAGTTGCCGGGAATACTGCCATCGAGCAAGAGGCTCAATTTTTCCACAATACTCTTGACATTCTTGCACTCGTTGTAGGTGGGAATGACCAGGGAAAAATAAATTGGCGGTGTGCCTGCGTCTGTAAAATTTGAATTGAAAGTCTCTACAGCAGGAATTTCCAAAGGCCCAGACGGCACTGGCAATAACTGATTTACTTGGTTGACTCCGATCATTTCAGTGTCCAGAAAATAAAGGATGGTTTGGTAAGACTTGAGATTTTAGAAAATCGTTCCTCTATAGTTGATTCGTTAAAATATAAAAACGCCTTAATTCTAGGCAGCAATTCTGTAGCTTAGCTAACAAAAAAACTGTGGATGCAATTCTCGATCGAGCTTTACAAGGTTATAACATCTCTTCCGCAGAGGCCTTGATCCTTTTGCAGCAAAGAGACCCAGACGCGCGAGCTTCTATTCAAACAACCGCTGATTTGCTCCGCCGCCGACAATCAGGGGATACTGTCACCTATGTTATCAACCGCAATATTAACTTCACCAATATTTGCGAGCAGCATTGCAGTTTTTGTGCATTCCGCCGTGACGAGGGAGATGAGGGCGCTTTTTGGTTAGATGCAGCTCAAATTCAGGAAAAGGCAACAGATGCAGTGCAGCGGGGTGCCACGGAAATTTGTATGCAGGGGGGCTTAAATCTTCAAGCTAAGCTGAACGGCGCATCTTTGCCTTATTATCTGCAATTGGTGAAAACTATTAAGGATAAGTTTCCTCAGTTGCACTTGCACGCTTTTTCACCTCAAGAAATAGAATTTATTGCCCGAGAAGATAATCTTAGTTTCAGCTATGTAATTTCGGCTTTGCAGGATGCGGGAGTTGGTTCGATGCCGGGAACCGCTGCAGAAGTTCTCGACGATTCTGTGCGACGGGTAATTTGCCCGGAAAAACTAAATTCGGCTACTTGGCTGGAAATTGTGGGAACTGCTCACCGTCTGGGTTTGCCGACAACGAGTACGATGCTTTGCGGGCATATTGAGACGGCCCAACAGCAGGTTTTGCATTTAGAAAAAGTGCGATCGCTCCAACAAACTGCGATCGACAAAAACTATCCAGCACGCATAACAGAATTTATTTTACTACCATTTGTCGGACAGGAAGCACCGGCACCTCTGCGGAGTCGAGTCGGCCGTGACCAACCAGTTTTAGCAGATACTTTGTTACTCACCGCTGTATCGAGAATCTTCTTAGGCAATTTGATTTCCAATCACCAACCCAGTTGGGTAAAATTAGGTTTAGATGGAGCTACAGAAGCGCTGAAATGGGGCTGCAATGACATCGGCGGTACATTGATGGAAGAGCACATTACAACGATGGCCGGTGCGGTTGGCGGCAGTTGTCAATCTGTTGAAGATTTGCAAAATGCGATTCGTTCTTTGGGGCGGAGTTATCAGCAAAGAGATACAATTTATCGACCTTTAGGGGTTGACAATTTGGCAGTAAGTGTGTGAGCTTTTGGATGGGAAGTGCGAAGTGCGTAACGTCTCCTACGAGTTTAGCCGATCGCACTTTCAAATTCTTCTAGCGCTTGACAACTTCCTACCTGCAAAGCACGTTCCACTGTAGCAGGAATCAGTTGGGCGATCGCAATTCCCGAAAAATTCGGACTACTATCGGATTCTAAATACTCTCCATCTTGCAGCAAATAAATGCGAAGTCTGCCGCTGTCGTAAACCCAGATTTCTGGAACTCCAATAATTTTATAGGCATCGATCTTAGTTTTAGAAGTAACATCCGTCTCAATTGCCAAATCGGGCGGCGGATCGTCCGGTAAAAGTCGGCGGCGATTAATCATCCGCTGATAATTTAGAATATAAAAGCAAGCATCAGGTTCCACTCCTGCTGCACCTTCCCGTTTGAAAGTAGTAGAACCAAAGGGTTCATATCTTCTGCCCGCTGACTTGAGTAAAATTTTTACAATATCGGAAATTAAATCTTTCGGTCTTTCGTGTTCGGGTAAGGGAACCATGATTTCTAAGGTACTCTTGCTGTAGGCAATTCTGGTTCTTCGCTTTTCCCCTAATTCCTGCAAAATCGACTCAAATTCCAGCCAAGTTATATTGGGAATAGTTACGACACTGCCGGGAGCAAGCTCGATCTGGCTAACAGGTTTGAGGACGGGGGTGATAACAATCATAAGCTGAATTGCGAGCTAGTTGTTAAGGTTGTACCCAGGGCAGGCAGGATGCCTACCCGACAAGAGTTTTTGGATATATCTGTTGAGTTTAGCACGGGCAACGAGAAGAGATTCGCGATCGCACTTTTGACTCAATTCTAGAAACATCGATCGCACATTTATGACTTCATTGCAGCCGGATTAATTTGACTAACAGACTCATGATTTCTCCCTGATCGGGTGTAATAATGATGCGATTGTCGGGAATGGCGATCGGATGAGTCCAACGAACAGCTTCCTCGTAGCGCAATGCGTGCAGTTGGTGGATAGTTCGGCGTACCCCCAGCGGCGAACCGATGATGACGTGACGGACTGCTTCGCGATCGCCCTCAAAGGTTTGGTTGGTTAAAACATTGGGCGATGTTTGGTTCGATGATGAATCTTGCAACATAGCTTTGACTAATAATTTTGGATAGGTTTGATGCTTTGTAACGGTAAAACCGCGTACAATAACAAGTTGAAGAAAAGACAGCAATTCCCCTACAGCACAAGTGGCTTAGCTGGTGCTGTCTAATCTCTATTGCTATCAGCGTAAATCAAATAACGGTATGCGTCAACGTATTTAATAAAACCGTGCATTATTTAACATAAAGTAACAAATAGCCTATGGAAATCTCAGAAAGAGCCGAGCGATCGCCCCTAATGCGACTGAGAGTTCAGCGGTTTATGACTCAAAAGCAGCTAGCAGAAGCACTTGGCGTTACGGAAGCGACGGTAAGGAACTGGGAATCGGGGCGATCGGTACCGAAGCTAACGCCTGTTCAATACAAGAAGTTGCTAGAGATTCTGCAAATTACCTCTGCTGAATTACCAGACCAATTTGGTTTTCCTAGCGATGCTGATGGATAGAAAATGGAATATTATAATTATTGAGGCGTTTTATTTAAACGAACTCATACAATGTTTTGAAAAAAAAAGGAATATGAGACTTAACATCCCTACTTTGCTCTGAATAAAATCTCCCAATTTCTAACGAGAGTTGCTCTCTAAATACTTTCTCATTCCCACTCCAGTCAGCGGGTGGCTTAATTTTTTCCCAATAATCATGCTCAGGTTGTTTCTCATTCTTAACTTTTTTAATTGTGAGCAAAGCCCTAATTAACTGATGCTTCCGTGTTTCATCAGACGTATTTTTAAACTCAGTTTTCCATGAATCTTGTAATTTATCTAAATCTGTACAATTTAAACAATGATTTATGCGCTGGAGCGATCTCTGTATGTTAAGGTTATTCTTCAAGTCAGGATCGCTACTAATTTTATCAGCCATATCCATATAAATACTATTCAGTTGAACAGGATTATTCTGATACATGGGAGGATGAGGATAATCATCAAATATTGATTGAAGCTCAGGTGTGATAAAATATGCTTCTTTATGAATCAAACCTGTAATCCATATCCGGTGTAGTGCTGCATTTTGCGATCGCACCTCCGATTTTTCGTAAAGATCGCAAAAAATTGCTTCTGTATCGGGAAAAGGGTAATCATCAATCTTTTGCAGGTGCAAGTCCAAATCTATCATTGCAAAAAGTCGATCGGGCTCTAAATACGAGTTACGGGTATCCTGTTGGTGTAATTTTAAAAGCTTCAAATAAGTATTTATTACACTTGCGCGATCGCCACAGTTGAAAAATTGTGGCAGCTTTTCTCTCCACCATCTCGGAACGCAAGCCTTATAAAAGTTGGCATCCGGCATTTCCTCCATTTTTTTATAAGCTTGAGGCGATCGTGTACCCTCGATATCGGGAATAGGGCCTTCGCATAGCACCACAATTTTTTTCTTAATTCTGGCAGATTTAAGAATTATTTTGCAGTGTTCTTCTAGCTGTTCTGGATTCAGACTCATTTCTAGTATTAGGATTCTTGTTTGATCAGTTTTGGCTCAATTTCTTTAACGTGAGCTGGTGTCAGAGCTTCACACAATGCGTAGGAATGAGTTGCCAGAATATATTGATTGCTGGGCCCCCACTCTTGGAGGTCTGATATAATTTGATATTGCCAATCGGGATGAAAAGCAATTTCAACTTCATCCATCAAAACAATAGCATCTTCTATGTTGCGGGACTTGAGCCATATATAAATACTAAGTCTTTTGAGTTCGCCGTGACTTAAATCTTCTGGATATAGTTCTATAGTTTCACCATTATTATCCAAGTGAAAGTTGACACCAGCAAAATCTTCATCTAAATTTATCCTTTTATTTCCCAACAGCAGATTTAAGTCGTTAATTAGAGTTTGATAGTTATTGCCGTAGCTACCTGTTTTTATCATTTCTTTCAAATCGCGCTCGGCAGCAGCTTTAAAAGATTCAATAAGTAGCTCTACCGCAAGAAAGTCATAGGTAAACAAGCCTTGTAATTCAGATCGTGCTGATTCGAGTCTACCATAATAATTATTGTCTCCGCTACTGGATTTTTTAAATAATAGTTCCCTAGACTTTTGCGGGAGAAATAAAAAAACCTGTGTTGCAGGAGCTGCTAGAAAAATTTTATGCGATATCTTCTCTAGGAATGATTTTGCTGGCTCCTGGCTTTGATGGTTAAAACGACATTTTAACTCTGTAATTAATTTTGACTCTGTAAATCTTAGGGTTGTTATATCATCGTTATCTATTTCTTCTTTAACCTTTTCAATATGACATATATCTATGATATTATTTTTGTCAGTTATAAAATCAGGCTTAGCTATATAATTTTCTGCAAAAAAACTTTTACAATAAAATTCAAGTATGACAATTTTTTTTCCATCCAAAATATAAATGATTGCTAAAAATTTTTCTTCTCCGGTCAAAATTTTAAATCCCTGAAGCAGATTCTGTATAAACGGTTTTTTCTCGTCATCAACAGAACAGTGCAGCAATACAAAAATTAACTGCAACAGCGTACTTTTACCGCCGCCATTTTGACTCCCCAGCGGAAAAATCTTAGGAACAAAATCCTTTTCAAAAGTGATGTCAATATCTTTTAAACCGCGAAAATCAGGAACTTGAACTCGTAACAAGTGCATAAGAACTCCTAGTGTTGGGTTGCATTTTTTATTGAAACGCTGAGCCACAATCATTTTAGATTATAACTCACATCTTTTACTATTTTCATGAACAGGCTTTCCGGCCTGTTCCACAACACATTAAATTAATGCTCTTTCGCTGAGTCCGGCAGTCCGCCAGGGGTTGAAACCCCTGTCTCAAAGCGAAAGTCCTCTGAAGAGGACTAATGAGTTTTTCAGTCCTCTTCAGAGGACTTTCGCTATTAGCCAGGGAATTCATTCCCTGGCGCCCTGGCGGCCTTTCGGTTTAAGCAGGAGATGAGATTAAACCTTAAACTTCTCCACAATCCGTCTCATCGCTTCTTCCACATTCTCCCGACTATTAAACGCCGAAATGCGGAAATAACCCTCACCCGCCGCACCAAAACCAGAACCGGGTGTTCCCACCACATTGCAAGTTTCCAGCAACTTCTGAAAGAAATCCCAACTCGACAAACCGTGAGGCGTTTTCACCCACACATAAGGTGCATTTTTGCCACCAAAAACCTCGATTCCCGCCGCTGTCAATTTCTCGCGAATAATCGCAGCATTTTCCATGTAAAAATTGACTAAAGCCTGAATCTGTGCCTTGCCAGCCTCTGAATAAACCGCCTCAGCACCGCGCTGCACGATGTAAGAAACTCCGTTAAACTTAGTAGATTGGCGGCGGTTCCACAGCTTCCAAATTTCGACATCGGAACCATCTGCTGCTTTTCCAGTCAAAGTCTTCGGTACAACTGTCAGCGCACAGCGAGTACCCGTAAAACCAGCATTTTTGGAAAAAGAACGAAATTCGATCGCACAATCGCGCGCCCCTTCAATTTCGTAGATAGAATGCGGTAAACTCGGATCGGTAATATACGCTTCGTAAGCCGCATCGAAGAAAATAATCGAACCGTTAGCTTTAGCATAATTTACCCAAGCTTGCAAGTGTTCCTTAGTTGCAGTTGCCCCGGTCGGGTTATTCGGAAAACACAAGTAAATTAAATCGACTTTTTTGTCGGTGGGAATTTCCGCAGTAAAATTGTTTTCCGCTGTAATTGGCAGGTAAACTAAGCCGCCGTATTCGCCATTTTCGTTCGCATCTCCCGTGTGTCCAGCCATCACGTTAGTGTCTACATACACCGGATAAACTGGATCGGTAACTGCGATCGTATTATTGTTGCCAAAGATATCGAGAATATTGCCACAATCGCACTTAGAACCATCAGAAATAAAGATTTCCGAAGCATCAACATGGCATCCCCGCGACTTAAAATCGTGCTCGGCAATTTTCTCCCGCAGCCACTCGTAACCTTGTTCCGGGCCGTATCCTTTAAAGGTATCCCGCGAACCCATGTCTTCCACCGCCTTCACCATCGCCTCCCGACAAGCAGCCGGTAGCGGTTCCGTTACGTCGCCAATCCCCAGCCGGATGATGGGCGCTTCGGGATTCGCCTCCGCATAGGCTTTCACCCTGCGCCCAATTTCGGGAAACAGGTAGCCGGCTTTGAGTTTGAGGTAGTTGTCGTTGATAGTTGCCATAGTTCGATCGCTACAAATGTCGTAGAATAGCTTACTGCTAATTGGCAGTTGACTGTTGACTGTTGACTGCTAACTGTTGACTGTTGACCGAAAAGCCCTAGGATTCATCCGTGAGAGTCATCCTAAAATTTAAAACCTAAAATCGGCAGGGTACTTGACCAAAAAATCAAATCTGCTTGTATAATCAGAATAGTAGGCATCGCAGAAACAATTATGGACGAGATCGAGTACGCCAAACTCTATCAAGAACTGGCGGCAATTCTGGATGAGTTTAATTTGGGTTGGGTAGTTCAACAAGTAGCGGATACTGTAGAGATAGGCAAAGTAATAGAAGAGCGATCTCTCAAAAGAAAAACACCTCTACTCAAGATAGAAGATTATACCGCAAAAGAACAACTTTTGCTGTTAATTAATGCTGTCGAACAAGCGACGGTGAACACTTCCGAAATGGAAGACGAAATTGCTTATTTCTTGAAAGTAGAATCAGAAACCTCTCCCCTCGGCACAAAAATTACCTTTGCCAATTCCGGTGCCGAAACTGCCAAAACAATCGAGTTTACCTCCAGCGTCACAGCCCCCCGTCACAAACAGGCGATCGCCCTCAAGCACTTGCTCGAAAAACTGCCATCCGGGCCCAGCAACTACGCCATAAATTCCGAAATTAAAAGCAAATTAAAAAGCTCGATCGATCCCGATTTTAATACAGCGGCAGAACAAGCCAGAATTTTTGACACCTACCTCTTCACTATTCTGCTAAAAGCAGTTGCTAATGAAGGCGGTACTATTTATTACAACAATGTTTTAGACGACGAAACACCGAAATATTTAACATTTAGAAAAACAGCGGGAAAAATTCACGGAACTGCACATCCCTATACTCATGCTGTTGTGGAATTTCCCGACAAACCAGCCCTGGAAGTTCACCTAGGAGTAAAAGTTCAAGGTAGAGCCGGAGTTCTGCACAACTGCAACGTTTTAATCTTGTCCCAAAAAGAAGCAAATATCTGCCGCTTGCTCAACCGCGAACCCCGACACTCGCAAGTAATTTTAGCAGTAAAATCCGAACACAGCACCTCGGAACTAAAACTAGAAATGGCCGGTGCTTTTATCGGCTTAGCGTCAGACATTCGCTACGAAGGCGGTAGCTATTTCATTTCTAACAGTTACTCCCCACCCGTAGCCAAACTGCTAACTACCGCTCGCAAAAAATGGGAACTAAACATTTTTCCGAGAGCCACAAACGATGTCCACCGACTGATGTACTCGTTTCAAACTATCTTTAAAGACTTTAAGGCCAGAAACTGATTTGATTAATCAGGACTAAGGCCAACTGGCACAAAAATCTTGCTACATTTTTTGTGTTAGGTTTCGTTCCACGAGCCTAACCTACTGTCTGATGCAAGTAAGGACTGTTTTTCTGCTTGTTCTCGGAGGGGTAAATGCGAGTTTCCTAAATTTGCCCGGTTAAATGTATTTGCTAATGTATCTGCTACATGAGTCAAGAAAATAATCTATCATGTTGCGAGCACCCGAACCTTACGAATAATGTTTAAGAAAGATAAATCTTCCCTGCTGTTTACGATCGGAGCCGCCACACTTCTGATCGGTTTAGGCTTTGTCACCTACTACCTCGTCATTTCCCGTGGGCCCGCCAAAGATTTGCCGGCGGGGGCAACGGTTGTCCCGCAAGATACGATGATGGCCCTATCCCTCAGCACCGATGAATCGCAGTGGAATAGACTGCGAGAGTTTGGCACGCCGGAGTCAAAAGCTTCGTTTGAGAGGTTTTTAAGCGAAATGCGCGATCGCCTTCTCACAAGCAACGGCTACGCCTACCAGCAAGACATTCAACCCTGGGTGGGTAACACCGCAATGGTAGCCTTTCTCCGCAACAAAATAGCTATACCAGCCCCCTCGCCGGCACCCAACACGCCCCCATCTCCGCCAATTCAACAGTCAGTGGCAATTATTTTGCCAATTGCCAACCCGATCAAAGCCAAAGAATTATTAACAAAACCCAGGCCTCTCAGCCAAGGAAAAATAGTTGAGCGTAATTATAAAGGTGTCCAAGTCACAGAAACTCAAGGCGTACCCGATCGCAATTTCTCAGTCGCGGTACTCGGCACAAGCTATCTAGCAGTCACCACAGATTCTAGCGCTACAGACAGAATAATCGACACCTACAAAGGCGAACCTTCCCTCGCCAAAACCCCTGGCTATGCAGACGCCATAGACAAAATAAAAAGTCCGGGCGCCTTCGGTCAAATCTACGTCAATATGCCCGTTGCCGCCGCCTATGCCGCCGCCAACTCAGCCCGTGAAATTTCGCCAGAAAGCCTCGAAAAACTGCAACAAAATCAAGGATTTGCCACCACAGCGACGCTGGACGCAGAAGGAATTGAATTCAAATCAGTCTCTTGGCTGAAACCAGATTCTACCAGAAGGATAGCAGTAGAAAACAATGCTCTAAAAATGGCTAACCGCCTGCCAAGCAATACAATAATGATGGTATCCGGCGGCAACTTGCAGCGTTTGTGGCAAGACTACGTATTGGGAGCCGATGCCAACCCGATTGCCCCGATTAATCCCCAAGTTTTACGCACAGGTTTAAAATCCACTACCGGCCTGGATTTAGATAAAGACTTGATGAACTGGATGGCGGGAGAATTTTCTCTATCATTAATACCAGCCCCCCCGCAGAATCCCAGAGACAAATTTGCTGCCGGATTTGTATTTATGGTGGAAACAAACAACCGGGGCGCAGCCGACAAATCCCTGAAACAGCTTGATGAAACGATGAAAATGAAAGGGTTTAGAGTGGAGGAAATTCAAGTCGGCGGCAAACCGGCGATTAAATGGACATCGCCGTTTGGAGGGATTACGGTAACTCGCGGTTGGATGAACGATGTAGCGTTTATGACAGTAGGAGCTCCAGTGGTTGATACAATCGTTCCGGCACCGAAAAGTCCGCTTTTAAGCAGCGAACTGTTCCAGAAAACTGTACGATCGCAACTTAAACCCCACAACGGGAATTTCTTCATCGACACCGAGAGTGCGTTTAACCCCAAAAACCTAGCTTTACCGGAGTTTCCTCCCAGCCAAACAATGTGGATTGATGCCACGCGGTCGATCGGCGTTACAGCGGCCGTCATTGGCGATCGTACCACCCGTTATGACTTTTTTGTCGGTCTCAAAAAATCCACCCAATCCACTCCTTCTGCAACTCCTTCACAGCGGCCTGCTTCACCGCGCCCTGCTTCACCCAGTCCCTCGCCCACTGTCCAAACTTCACCCAATTAACTCTTAAATCCTTCCACAAATCCGCCTGCACACCCCCTTAAATACCAACAGGGCGACAGATTAAAACCGAAAGGCAGCCGCCAGAAAGAACAAGCAAGAAGCAAGGACAGGACTTACGGATAAATACTAAAGAAACCGGGTTTTTTTATCGTTTCTGCAGGCTGCAACTAATTATTTTCGTTAACAAACCCGGTTTCTATGCAGCCTTGCGTCTAGGACTACCAAAGAAACCGAGTTTTTTAAGCCTTGGACTGCAACTAAGTGTTTTCGTAAAAAAAAAGGGTTTCTGCGTCCAGGAATGAAGAAGCAATCGACCGTTTCTGAGGCACCCTACACTTTATATACGCTTTGCGTCCAGGACTTCTTATTTTTGTCATAATTTTAACGGTCGGCAATTGTAGAGCCGGCTTTTTTTGTTCTTTGTTATAAAAGGAAAAGAAAAAATTTTTACGTGGATTTTTCCCGGTCAGTTCTGGGCGCAGAAGCAGATTTTTTAAAGGGCCATACTTCCTTCAAACTCTCACTAATGTAAAAAAAACGGTTTCTAGGGGTCCGAGTGCGTCTAGGAAAGCCAGCTTTTTTTATATGTCATCCGGAAGATACAGCTTCTAGGCATTGCGAGTTATATTGAGATTGGGGAGAAGATACGCTCGGGGAATTGCAAATGCAGAGGCAAATTTTACAGGGAAATTTTCCTCAGTGAGTCGGGAAAGTCAGTCTGGAACGCACTTGCAGTCCGAAACCCGGTAGCTTCATAAATATACAGCCTTTAACTCCAATTTTTCAGAGAAACTAGGTTTCTTTACCTAATTTTTGTGTATATATTTTACCTTTAAAAACCTATGGAAACCGCAAAAAATATTCAAATAAAGGCAAAATTGCTGTCCAAAAAAAGAATAAGCAAACTGGCAGTTTCTCTGCCAATTATCTTAATAAACCTTTACTTTTTGCAAGCAAAAGCCGAAGCTCAAACAATTGTTCCAGCGGCGGAGGCAACGGGCACTACCGTCACTCCGGCAGCCCAAAACGGAACTCCTGGGCAGCAAACTCGCTTCGATATTGAAGGCGGACAATTATCGAGCGATCGACAAAATCTCTTCCACAGCTTTACAGAATTCGGCTTGTCGGAAAATCAGATTGCCAACTTTATATCAAACCCCAACATTCGCAACATTTTAGCGGGCATAGGCGGCGGCAACCCCTCGATTATTAACGGCTTAATTCAAGTAACCGGCGGCAATTCTAACTTGTTTCTAATGAATCCATCCGGCATCATATTTGGCAACAGTGCCAGCTTAAACGTGCCGGCTTCTTTCACCGCAACCACCGCCACCGCTATTGGATTTGGTTCTAACTCGTTTAACGCTGTCGGTAGTAGCACTTACACATCTCTGACAGGCGCGCCCAATTCCTTTTCTTTTGGGGCCGATCGGGCAGGGGCAATTATCAGCACGGCAGACTTAGCAGTCAAGTCAGGACAGAACTTAACCTTGCTCGGCGGTACCGTTGTCAGCACAGGCAGCCTTTCTGCCCCAGACGGTCAAATCACCGTAGCATCAGTCTCCGGGACAAATTTAGTGCGCGTCAGCCAGCGAGGCAATTTGCTGAGTTTGGAAATCGAGCCGCCCTCAGCGACCAGCAGCACAGAAACATCCAGCACAGCTTCGACATTCTCGATCGCATCCTTGCCCGAACTGCTCACAGGCATCGGTGAAACAAACGCCACAGGCATCAGCGTCAATGCCAGCGGTGAAGTGGTACTCACGGCGTCTAACCGAGCCGTAGCGGCGGGGGACGTTGCACTAAAAGATGGAAACGCTCGGGCGATCGACATTCAAGCAGCCAACAGCATTGGAGTCAGCGGAAACCTGACAACTTCCCAAGGTGGCCCAATCGCCCTAGAAGCTAGTGGAGACATTAGCACTGCGGATCTCGACTCCCACTCCGACACCACCGCAGGCGGCAACATCACCGTCACCAGCCGTACAGGAAAAGTAGAAACAGGCAATATCAACGCAGGGTCGATCGACAAAACCAGCAACGCCGGAGACGTTAGTATTGCAGCACCCTCAAGCAGCATTCAAACAGGGTTCATAGACGCCAACTCCGAAGAAAAACAAGGAGGCGCAGTCACTCTCAACGCCCGCAACGATATCGAAGTAACCCATATCAACACCGAAGGCCGAACAGGCGGAGGAGAGATTGACATTACAGCCGGCGGTAATTTCCGAGCTACAGGCACTTTCACAAACGATAACAACTGCTTGTCGCAAGCTTGCAGCATTTCCGCATCCACGACTGGTAGCGCCAATGGTGGAGATATCACCATTCGCCACGGTGGCGAAGCCTCGAACACTCCTTTCGCCGTCGGGCCAGACTATAACAGACTCAACGGTACTGCTGGCAGCATTGCCACTGGGGGTCCAAAGAAGGAAAATGTGATTACACAGGGAAGTTATTTCAGCCCCGACCCTCAGATAGTACAGCCGACCCAAATTAACATTACGGCTTCTTCAGTATCGCCAGCACCGACACCAGCACCAACACCAGCACCAGCACCTGCGCCAGCACCTGCGCCAGCACCTGCGCCAGCACCAGCACCTGCGCCAGCACCTGCGCCAGCACCTGCGCCAGCACCAGCGCCAGCACCGACACCAGCGCCAACACCAGCACCGACACCAGCGCCAGCGCCAGCACCGACACCAGCGCCAGCACCTGCGCCAGCACCAACACCAGCACCGACACCAGCGCCAGCGCCAGCACCGACACCAGCGCCAGCACCAGCGCCAGCACCAGCGCCAGCACCAGCGCCAGCACCTGCGCCAGCACCTGCGCCCGCGCCAGCACCTGCGCCGACTCCCCCACAAGCATCCCTACCAACTCCAGCACCAGCGCCAGCACCATCACCAGCGCCAGCGCCAGCGCCAGCACCTGAACCAGCGCCAGCACCTGAACCAGCGCCAGCACCTGAACCATCACCAGCGCCAGCGCCAGCGCCAGCACCTGAACCATCACCATCACCAGCACCAGCGCCCGCGCCAGCACCTGAACCATCACCATCACCAGCGCCAGCAGGAGCGACGGGAAGGCGAGGATGATATCCATCACACGCATGATCAGCGTGTCGACCCAGCCGCGGAAATAGCCGGCCAGCAGCCCCAGGATGATGCCGCCGGTGAGCGAGATCGCCACCACGACCGCGCCAATGAGCAGCGAGTAGCGGGCGCCGTGCATCAGACGAGAGAGGATGTCGCGACCGATCGCGTCGGTGCCGAAGATGAAGCGGACGTCGCCGCCCTCCTGCCAGGCTGGGGGCACGAGGAAGAAGCCATTATAGATCTTGGCCGGATCATGCGGCGCGATCCAAGGCGACGTGATCGCGATCAGGACCAGCAGGACGAAGATCACGAAGCCGATGACGGCGCCGGTGTTCTGACTGAAATAGTACCAGAATTCGCGGAGGCCCGAGATGGCGCGCGGGGGGGTGACCGGGGTGGCAGGAGTGACGGACATGGCGCGCTCCTCAGTTGTGCCGGATGCGCGGATTGATCACCGCATAGAGCACGTCAACGATAAGGTTTACCGCCATGATGATGAGGGCGATGAGCAGCAGGCCCGACTGCACTACAAAATAGTCGCGCTTGTTCACCGCCTCGATCATCCACTTGCCGATACCCGGCCAGGAGAAGATCGTTTCGGTGAGGATGGCACCGGCCATCAGCAGCCCAACCTGCAGGCCGATGGTGGTGATGACCGGAATGAGCGCGTTGCGCAGCGCGTGGACACCAATCACCCGGCGCGGATTCATGCCCTTGGCCTTGGCGGTGCGGACATAGTCCTCGCCTAGGACCTCGAGCATCGCCGAGCGGGTCTGTCGCGCAATGACGGCAAGCGGAATCGTAGCGAGCACCACGGTGGGCAGGATCAGGTAGTGCAGCGCCGACAGGAACGCGCCCTTCTGGCCAGAGAGCAGGCTGTCGATCAGCATAAATCCGGTGACGGGTTGGAAGAAGTAATTGAGCGCTATGCGGCCTGAAACGGGGGTCCAATGCAGCATGCCGGAGAACAGTATGATGAGGAGCATGCCCCACCAGAAGATGGGCATCGAGTAGCCGACAAGCGCCGTGCCCATGGTGGCCTGGTCGAGCCAGCTGCCGCGTTTGACCGCGGCGAGAATGCCCGCCGGAATGCCGATGATGGTGGCGATGAACATGGCGCACAGCGACAGTTCGACCGTGGCCGGGAAGCGGGCGAAGAACTCTTGGGCCACCGGGCGTTTGGACGCGAACGACACGCCGAAATCGCCGCGCAGCGCGTTCAGCAGGAATTCGCCGTAGCGCACCAGCAAAGGCCGGTCGAGGCCGAGCGCCATGCGCATGCGCTCCACATCCTCGGCCGATGCCTCGATCGGCAGCAACATGCGCACAGGATCGCCGCTCGCATTGAGGAAGATGAAGACGATGAAGCTCACCACGACGATGACGATCGGGATCTGGGCGAGCCGGGTGAGGAGCAGGCGGAACATAGTGGCCAATCCTGTGA
>NZ_JAUBQS010000171.1:0-1124 GCF_036701355.1 Microcoleus sp. Pol12B3 | reverse complement strand
TTCGTTTTGGCATTCTTTATTTGATGGGGGTGCTGTTCCTCCTGATTATATCATGGTTGATCGACCGGACATGATATTACACCATTCTCAAGAACAGGCTTTCCGGCCTGTTCCACAAAGAGTGAGTTTTATTGTGGGGTGGGCATCCTGCCCGCCCATAAAAGGGTCATTGAGAATCACAAAAAAAACTGGTTTCTGGAACCCCATGCGTAAGTTTTAATTAACTCTTAATTTGCAAAGGTCTACCGCGCCAAGTCCACCCCCAACCAGTTTCAGTTTTAATCGCAGAACCGATCGCCATTGCCGCCACTAACGCACCTCCGAAACCTCCCAACTACCAGTATCTCGTCGGACATTCAGAAATCTCGGCACCCAAGCGGCGCAAATTGTAATGGTGCCAAATTACGATTTTTACTAAGAAGGAAGAAGGAAGAGAGAAGACAGAAGAAGAAAGAGGGAAGACGGAAATTATTTGTTTCAGAATAATGAAAAATCCTCTCCACGGCATAGGATAAATAAAGAACATAATTGCAGCCATGTAAACCATCAACCCCCAACTGCGGTTAGCGCCGAGATACAGATTCTTTGTCCAGCCTTCCCACAATGCGATCCAAGAGCGATACATCCGCACGGATGCCAAATTTGACCCGGAATAAAGTCCGAGCTTTAAACCCGCACTTTTGATGCGCCTAGCTAATTCCACATCTTCCACAATTTCGCCGGCAACTGCTTTGTGACCGCCAAATTTTTCGTAAGCCGATCGCCTAAATAACATGAACTGCCCGCCCGCAAAAGCACTGTCTGTTGTCGGATCGTTGACGGCGGTGAAGTTGTAGCAAACTGCTAGGTGATTGAAGATTATCGGCTGCACTAACTACTCGGCAAAACACTCACTTTCCCAGCGCTGGCATACAGGTGAATAAGTCTATTTTCTCAGTTTATGCTATTGCAATAGCGGTTTCGATCGCCCCTGGTTTGAGTCGCACGTCGGCATCGATAAATAATAACTGTAGTTTAGACTAAATAAAGATGAGAACGGTGGCTTTCAGAAGAACTAGAGCCACCGCGCCGGGAGAGAATGAGGGTGCAAAATAAAACCTATCCCCTCCCTCAATGAACAGTGA
>NZ_JAUBQS010000087.1:0-18294 GCF_036701355.1 Microcoleus sp. Pol12B3 | reverse complement strand
TAGTAGAGTATGGCATTATCCGCTCTGAGTATTTTGATTGTAATTTTACATTAGCCGATCGCCCGTGACACGAGCCGCTCGCCCGTGACACGAGCCGCTCGCATCTCTACGGGCGATCGTCAAAAGATCTCAAATGGGTTCTATAATTTAAATCCCTGCGACTCCTTAATCTCTTCCGAAGATCGGTATATATTTCCTTTGAGTTAGCGTCTTAACTTTTTTACTTTAGTTAATAACTCATATTAAGTTAAAATAATTAGTTGGGAAGTCTCATAAATTTTTCTGGATGAATCTACAGAACCATTCGAGTTACATTTATTTACATGGATTTGCTTCAAGTCCTGATTCAGCGAAGGCTAAATATTTCCGCGATCGCTTTTCTTACCTAGGAATTGACCTAATAACTCCCGATCTCAATCAAAATGATTTTTCGGGACTCACTCTCACCCGCCAATTAAATCAAATAGAAACAGACTTTTTGTCAAGCGAATCCTCCCAATCTCCAACAGAAAATGTAAAAAGTATAGGGGGAGTCACCATAATTGGGTCTAGTTTCGGGGGACTGACAGCAGCTTGGTTGGCCCAGCGACAATTGTCAGTCAAGCAAATAGTTTTGTTAGCACCGGCTTTTGACTTTATCTCCCACTGGCTGCCACTGTTGGGACAGCAACAGTTAGAAAAGTGGCAGTCTGAGAAATATTTGCCCGTTTACCACTACGGCCAACAGCGTTATGTGCCACTGAATTATCAGTTTTTGGCAGATATGGCTCAATACCCTGAAGAAAAATTAATCCGGTCAGTCCCTACGTTAATCCTTCACGGTCAGCATGATACAATAATACCGGTTCAAGCTAGCAGAAATTTTGCCGCTAACCGTCCCTGGGTGCAATTAATCGAATTAGAAGACGATCATTCTTTGGGAAATGTCCTAGCGGAAATGTGGGAAGCGATTCAAAAGTTTTGCCCATTCAAAAATTAAAATTAGACAAACTTGCAAGTCTTAACAATAAAATGACTGAACAAGATAGATCGACTCGCACCTTAGCCGTTGACATTGGCGGAAGTGGCATCAAAGTTATGGTTTTGGACAATGAAGGCGCACCCCAAACGGAACGCAGCCGTTTAGAAACGCCTCAACCACCTAAACCGGAACCGATACTAGAGGCGATCGCCTCTTTAGCCAGCGGACAAGGGGAATTTGACAGAGTATCCGTCGGTTTTCCAGGCGTCGTGCGTCTAGGCGTCATCAAAACCGCAGTGAATTTAGATCCGTCTTGGATAGATTTTGACTTAGAAACTACTCTCAAAGATCGCTTGGGAAAACCTGTGCGAGTGGCTAACGATGCGGATATTCAAGGATTGGGAGCAATTGCTGGGACGGGGGTAGAATTAGTAATTACCCTTGGCACCGGTTTTGGTTCTGCCTTATTTGTCGATGGTATCTTGGTACCAAATCTTGAGTTAGGACATCACCCGTTCCGCAAAGGGGAAACTTACGAACAGCAATTAGGCCGATCGGCATTAGATACAGTCGGTTCCAAAAGGTGGAATCGCCGTCTAGAAAAAGCGCTCACGTCTCTGCAAAATCTCTTTAACTGCGATCGCATTTACATCGGTGGCGGCAATACTAAAAAAATTGCTTTTGAGTTACCGCCACAGGTTAAAATAGTACCAAATGTGAGCGGTTTATTGGGCGGGATTGCTTTGTGGCGCGATTGAATAAACTTTGTGGCACAAATGCCCATCATCAATATCAAAGAAAATCAAAGAAACCGGATCTTTGGCTCTGATTAAAGGCAATAATCGAGTCTTGCGGTAAAAAATCCGGTTTCTGAATCCACCCACCACTGTTGATTTTGTTTTGGGCTTGGGCGGTAGCGGATCCATCGAAGAGGGTCGCCGTTGAAAAAGTTATTCGCCCATTGGATCGCGGTAGCGTTTGGGTTCATCCTTGCGAAACAGATTCGCCAAACCGAGGATGCCCAACAAACCCAAAGCACCCCAATGATTGTTGTCGTTTTTGCTTTCTTGAAAGGGAGTTCTGTCTAGAACGACTCCATTAGAACCAGTATTGTTCTGGGCCGGAGCTGAATCGGTTTGAGCTGAGGCAGGCATAGCTGAAGGGAGAACAGCCAAACTCAAAGCTATGATGGTAGCGGCGGCATTTTTAGAGATATCGGACGGCTTGACTTTCATACTTGGTTTCCACATATTAGCAGTTACTTTCTAAGAATAATCAATTTGCCGCAGCCGACGCATCAATCGATCGACAGAAACTAAATCCCTCCTCTCCTCTTGCTTTCGAGATAGAACAAGCTCTATGCTAAGTTCAGATGCTTGTAAGCAGATTATCTAAAATAAAAAGTCTAAAACTCTACCATGCTTCCCTTTATCCGAAAAGATTTAGCCGAACTTACCGCATACACTCCCCATCCGGGCGGCACATCAGGAGAACCAGCGCACTCGGAAAGGGCGATCGATCGCCTAGATACCAACGAATGCCCCTACGACTTGCCAGAGGAATTAAAAAAAAAGTTAGCTTGGAGTTACCAGCAGTTAATTGAGACAAATCGCTATCCCGACGGAGGACACGCCGTCCTCAAAGAGGCGATAGCCCAATACGTCAATGAATCCCTAAATGTCGCCCCCCTTATTAAGGGGGGGTTAGGGGGGGTGACACTGCCAAAAACCGCCATTACAGCCGACAATATTTCTGTGGGTAACGGTTCCGACGAACTAATTAGATCGCTCTTAATAGCTACTTGTTTAGGCGGACAAGGCTCTATTTTGGTAGCCAATCCCACCTTCTCGATGTATGGAATAATCGCCCAAACCCTCGGCATTCCCGTTGTAAGTGTTCAGCGGAAAGAGGAGAATTTTGAAATCGATATCGAGGCGGCTAAAAGGGCGATCGCCCAAAATCCAAATCCCCCCGTGCGCGCTGTCTTTGTCGTTCATCCCAATTCTCCCACAGCCAATGCTTTGACAACCGATGAAATAGAATGGTTGTCAACTTTACCAGAAGAGATATTAGTAGTAATTGACGAAGCTTATTTTGAATTCAGCCAAAATACTTTAGCCGACCAATTGCACCAACACCCGAATTGGATAATTTTACGCACATTTTCCAAAGCATTTAGATTGGCATCAATGAGAGTCGGATATGCGATCGCCCATCCCGAACTCGCAGCCGCCTTAGAAAAAATCCGCCTCCCCTACAACCTTCCCAGTTTCTCGCAAACTGCAGCCGAGTTAGCCTTAGCGCAGCGGCAGTTATTGCTAGCAACCATTTCCAAAACTATATCAGAAAGAACAAAATTAATTGCAGCGCTAACTCAGCATCAAAAATTACAAGTTTGGCCGAGTGCGGCTAACTTCGTTTACCTGCGGGTGAAAGCCGGCGATCGTAATTTAGCAGAAACTGAACACAAACAAATCATGCAGCAGCTAAAAGAGAGAGGTACTTTAATTCGGCATACTGGGGGAGGTTTGCGAATTACGGTGGGCAGTCCCGATGAAAATCAGCGAACCGTCTATCGAATTGGAGAAATTTTTGACAAGTCATAATATTCGGTATCCAGTTTCTGCTTGACACAAAAATAACTTTGGAGAAGATATATATGCTTCAAGGAAAGGTTTTACGAGTTGCTCGTCCAACGGATTGCCTCGATCAAGTTGTTCATTTCTACACAGAGGGTTTAGGGCTGCAAATCCTCGATAGTTTTGAAAACCATGAAGGTTTTGACGGAGTAATGGTTGGGATGCCAGGAGAAAGCCACCACTTTGAATTCATCCATCAACGGGGACATATTGTAGGTGGCGCTCCAACTCAAGACAATATTATCGTCTTTTACCTTCCTAACCAACAAGAATGGCAGCAGGCTGTTGAGCGAATGAAAGCAATTGGACTTGAGCCGGTAAACTCCTACAATCCCTACTGGGACAAAGATGGAGTGACCTTTGAAGACCCAGATGGCTATCGAGTCGTTTTGCAGAATGCCGAGTGGAGCTTGTAGCAGCGCGATCGTCGCATCAGGTATCTACACCAATTTATAACTCATCCTTTCCTTGTCGCGCCGCCCGAATGGTTTGGGGAAATACGCCTACTAAAAGTGCCAAAGCTTCATCGGGAATTTGTGCCACCGTTTCCGAATCCAAATATTGTTCAAATTGAGTTAAAACCATTTGTGCGCGTTCCAAAGCTGCTGGCTTTGCCGTTAACTGTTCCATTAACCGCACCCACTGCCGCCGAATTCCAAAAGCTTTCTGTATTTGTTCGGGAGATTGAGGGCAAACCAAACAAAAATTCCCGACGGGAATCGCCTGTTGAGAGTCAAGATCAAAAGCGCCCCCAACGGCAGCCCCAGGCCCGGCAAACTCCGCGTGGAAACGTTTAATCAAAATTAGGCCGTTCCGGCGACGGCTATCTACCATCAACAGCTTGCCGCTGTTGATTTCTACGAGAATGTCAGAGGAGTGGGGGTGTTCTGTCAAATCTGTGTCAAGGTTTCGATGTCGCAAGTCCGGGCCAGCAGAAAGGCCGGCGCGGACAATATAATTAGAAGTAAGATTAGAGCTGGATGAAGTATCAATTTTTTTCTCATCCCGCTGCCGATCGAGATTATTCATTTAAAGTTATAAATTAATACTGTCACAAGGTGGTAGTTTGAGCGCGATCGAATATCAAATGCAGGTAGAAAAAGCAGTAGACACCCTGAAAGCGGATCTCCCGACGCTTTTTGAGAAAGACATCTCCTACGACATCTACACAAAAGATGTTTATTTTCAAGACCCTGTTAACAAATTTAAAGGAAAAATCAACTATCGCATTATCTTTTGGACTCTGCGATTTCACGGGCAGCTATTCTTTAGCGACATTAACTTCGACCTGCACGGCGTAAGTCGTCAGACAGCGCCTGATACTATTGTGGCAAATTGGACTGTTCGCGGCGTCCTGCGGGTTCCGTGGAAAGCTCGGATCTTCTTCAACGGCTACTCTACTTATAAACTGGATAAAGACGGCTTAATTTACGAACATCTCGACACCTGGGACAGAAAACCCGGAGAGATTTTAAAGCAGTTTTTCCGCAAGGGGGAGGATTCCAGCCAAGGATAAGCTAAAAACGTCGATCGCCCCGATCCATCAGGGCCGGCCATCCAAATAACTTATAATGAAGAAAATAATCATCATCCCTCCGATTCATTTTCTGCTATTTGTAAATTGCTAAAATGATTGTCGCCTCTGATTCATTTTCTGCTATTTGCACTCCTGAAAAACATCATGCCAGATATTGTCGAGACTGCCACTAATGCCGGCTCTTTCAAAACACTCGTGACTGTTATTGAAGCCGCTGGTTTGTTAGATTTATTGCAAAGTCCGGGTCCCTACACCGTCTTAGCACCAACTGACGAGGCATTTGCCAAAATTCCTACAAATACTATTACGTCTTGGTTGGAAGACATACCCAAGCTCAAGAAAATTCTGACTTATCACATTCTGTTTGGAGAGGTACTAACTGAGAACTTACTTGAGTTAAGTTCTGCTGAAACAGTGGAAGGTTCTGTGGTGGGAATTGATACTTCTGACGGCATTAAAGTGAATGATGCTAAAGTTCTCAGTTCAGATATTCTTGCCGACAACGGCGTCATTCATATCATTGATTCGGTGCTACTACCAGCAATGGTTGCAGCAGAATAAAACTTGTGTTTTCGCTGATAAATTTCGGGTGCGCTAGGCGCACCTGATGCCTATAATAAATTCTAATAAATTTAGAATACGCGGGGCAAATCACCGATAAATGCCTGGTGCGCACCTTACACGCATAAATGTCTGGCGCGCACCTTCCTGCTATAAATGTAGGTCTACGGGGAGCAGATTATCCTACATTTTAAACTAATTATCCGAACCTAAAATCAAGCCAGATCGTGCCGGCAGCATCAATTCTAACTGCCGAGTTTCTCCTTCACCTTTCCAAACAAACTCGCCTTTACCGAACAGCAATTTCTCGTGAGGAGATTTTAAATTAGCTGCCTCAAAGCTAATATTAGCTTCTTCGGTCGCGACATTGACAGCAACAACTATTTCCTCATCCCCCAAAATTCGGGCAAAAACGTAAACTGTTCCTTCAGCAAACAGAATGTGGTACGCTCCAGTGCGGAGAGCTTCGTATTTGTGCCGCAAAGCTATCAACTGCTTGTGATAATCTAAAACATCGAGTTCCCAGTGAGCTTTTAAGGGGAAACCGCGACGAGAATCGGGATCTAGAGCACCGGGTAAACCAACTTCATCGCCGTAGTAAATGCTGGGAGCCCCAGGAAAAGTTAACAGCAGCAAAGTAGCGAGTTCGACGCTAGCTTTATCGCCCCCAGCAATTGACAGCAACCTAGCTGTATCGTGACTTGCCAACAAATTAAGTTGAGTTAGCTGTATCGGCCACGGGTACAGTTCCAAAACGTGCTGAATTTTGTCACCGTATTCTTTAGCAAAAAGCGGCGGATAGGGATGGTAAGAACGACCTTCTATTTGAGCTAAATCTACCCGATCGCCCGCTGCAAAAGCAATAGTCGGGGCAGCAAAAAGATAATTCATTACTCCGTCAAATTGACTGCCGTCGAGCCACTCTCTGGCATCTTCCCAAACTTCGCCAACAATGTAAGCTTCGGGATTAATGGCTTTAACTCGTTCTCGAAATTCCTGCCAAAATCCCGGCGTTTTAATTTCAAAAGGAACGTCCAGCCGCCAGCCATCGATGCCGAATTTAATCCAGTATTCGGCGATTTCCATTATGTATTCTCGCACTTCTGGATTGTCGTGATTGAATTCAGGAAGTGCTCGATTCCCATCCCAACCGGCATAATTAGCAGGAAAATTGCCGTCGTAGGCAGATAGCGGCCAGCCTTCAACTTTAAACCAATCTACCCAAGGAGAATGGGGGCCGTTTTCGAGGATGTCGTGAAAGAAGAAAAAGCCGCGGCTGGCGTGGTTGAATACGCCGTCGAGGACGATTTTGATGTTGCGATCGTGGGCGGCGTCTAGAAGTTCTTTAAACGCTGGATTGCCGCCCAACATCGGATCGACTTGATAGTAGTCGTGGGTATGGTAGCGGTGATTGCTGGCCGACTGAAATATGGGGGTGAAGTAAATTGCGTTAATGCCTAAGTCTTGCAAGTAGTCTAGCTGTTCCATCACGCCCCACAAGTCGCCACCTTTGTAGCCTTGGAGGGTGGGGATGTCGTGCCATTCTTCCCACATGAAGTTTTGCAGCAGGCGTTTGCGGGGCTGTTTGCTTTTGGCGAAGCGATCGGGGAATATTTGGTAGAATACGGCGTTTTTCACCCAGTCCGGCGTTTGAATTTGCATACACTTTTTCTAGCTTTTACGGCTTAGGCTACCGTAGCAGGGGTTTCCAGGGGATCTAGCTTTTGGTAGAGAATAGACATTTAATCCCATTTGATCGATCGACAAATTGTAAAATATTACACAAATGTGCAGTCAATTTAAGATTGAAAACTGACTCTACCTATAAATTTATAGTCCCGCCGGCCTGCGCTTCCTGAGTGCTGTGGAGTTAGACAAACTCACATAACAGGAACGCCAGCAAAAACAACAGGATCAAACTCAAGCATAACCAGAGCGAACTTTGGGCCCATACAAAGCCTCACTGGGCGTGGCGGTGCCGGCCACCCTGGAAAAAGAACAACAGCGCGCGCCATCCTGGAGGGAGAAATTGCGAAAACGAGCAATTTACCTAAGAAAGTTGTTATTAACAGCCAAAATCCCCAACCTTATTCTTTCCTTAAACTGCCGTTATTTACTGAGGGGTATTTTAACTCACAACTCAAAACTTTGTTAAATATCCATTATTGATTGATGGGTATTTTAACTTAAAACTCAAAACTCAAAACTCCAGTCCCGAACGCACTCCAACTCTTATAAACCGGGTTTTTTAACTCTTATTGAGGGTGTGAAGAAGTATTTGGATTAAACAACCCGGTTTCTGGGTAAGCGACTCCACTCATAAGTGAAAACTCAAAACTTCCTTGCTCTCCCCCCTTGTCAAGAAGCCCTCACCATCCGACACTGTACTTGGAGAGTTAATCGACCCTAGGGAGAAAGTTCCTTGAAAAAAGTCTTAGCCATCATCCTCGGTGGCGGTGTAGGCACCCGCCTTTACCCCCTAACCAAACTGCGGGCCAAACCCGCAGTTCCCCTCGCAGGCAAATATCGCCTCATCGATATTCCTGTCAGCAACTGCATCAACTCCGAAATAGTCAAAATTTACGTCCTCACGCAATTCAACTCGGCATCCCTCAACCGCCACATCGCTCGCACCTACAACTTTTCCGGCTTCACCGACGGATTTGCTGAGGTGCTCGCCGCCCAGCAAACTCAGGAAAACCCCAACTGGTTTCAAGGGACAGCGGACGCAGTTCGCCAATATCTGTGGCTGCTAGAAGAGTGGGACGTTGACGAATATTTGATTCTTTCGGGCGACCACCTCTACCGCATGGACTACCAGAAGTTTGTGCAGAGACACCGCGAAACCAACGCCGATATCACCCTCTCGGTTTTGCCAATGGACGAGAAGCGGGCCTCGGATTTTGGTTTGATGAAAATCGACGACAACGGCCGCATTGTTTCTTTCAGTGAAAAGCCAAAAGGCGATGCGCTCAAACAAATGCAGGTGGATACTACTAAACTGGGACTGACAGCACAGCAGGCTCAGGAAAGTCCTTACATTGCTTCGATGGGGATTTACGTCTTCAAAAAAGAAGTTCTGATTAAACTTCTGAAAGAATCTCCCAACCAAACTGATTTTGGTAAAGAGATTATTCCGAATAATGCAAAAGACCACAACGTTCAAGCTTATTTGTTTGACGATTACTGGGAGGATATCGGAACCATTGAGGCTTTTTACGACGCTAACTTGGCGCTGACAAAACAGCCTCAGCCACCTTTCAGTTTCTACGATGAAGATGCGCCGATTTACACTCGCCCGCGTTTCTTGCCGCCGACTAAGCTTTTAGATACTCACGTAACTGAATCGATTATTGCTGAAGGCTGCATTCTCAAGCAGTGCCGGATCGACCATTCTGTGTTGGGAGTTCGATCGCGCATTGAAGCTGGATGTACGATTCAAGACACTCTAGTCATGGGTGCTGACTTCTACGAACCCGACGCCGAACGCCATTCGAGTTTGGACAACGGCGGCGTCGCCCTCGGTATCGGTGCAGATACTACAATTCGCCGCGCGATTGTGGATAAAAATGCCCGCATCGGCCGCAATGTTCAAATAATTAATAAAGACCGAGTGGAAGAAGCAAACCGCGAAAACCAAGGTTTTTACATCCGCAGCGGCATTATCGTAGTCCTGAAAAATGCCACAATTCCTGATGGAACTATCATTTAGTTATTAGTCATTAGTCATTAGTCGTCAGTCATTAATTTTTTAAGTTAAAATCTGTTACCTCTCAGCAAGTGACTGATGATAAATAAGTAAATTAGTGACAGATCACCAATGACCGATGACTGATGACTGATGACGAAATTCATTCTTTTTTTTGTTGATTATTAATTCCCACCGCTGAGGCGAGGTTGTCGAAATACTTGGCTGCATTCAAAGGCTCGCGCATTATTAATAAGGGACAGTCTCTGTTACTGTGTGCCGTGATACAGATATGTCCGATCGCCTGCGTCTGGAGAATAGCTTCTGATTCTTGTATTTGCGCTCGTAGCACGACTGACAAATGCGCTGCCCGTTTCTGAGTACAACACAACTCTCGGAACTATCTTTCCACTCGTCGCAGCAGCCGCAAGGCCAACTTAGCAAATAATTCATAATGTGAGCACCCTCGTGGCGTTAAAACCTGATCCCTTTATTATCTTATCTTAATGTTTTATAGAAGTGTGTGATGTAGCTAACAGACAGCAGAGATATTATGCTATATTAGTTTGATTAAAATCTATTCAGAGGTTGTAAAAATAAGCTTCTATAGCACTGGTCTGGGGTGAGCAAAAAATATCTCGAAATTTTGTGGGATGACGGCGCACTTTAGGGTATAATACAGTCACAATTCAGACACCAGATTCGACCGGAATTGCTGCTGAGAACCTGCTAAGATTTGCATTGAGTAAAACCTCCTATAGAGAAGTTCGATCGCACCGCGCACCGCAACAAAAGAGCAAAAAAAGCTCGCTCTTCCGCAACACTCAACCCGACGGGTACTCGCGCCAGCAACAGCAGCAGCTCTCCCGGGCTCGCTTCAACCGGGATGCACCCTAAAGCTCTCGCCTCCTCCCAAAAGCCCGAAGGCGCACAACTCCTAAAAATTTATGGTGGCAAGAGTCTTACCCTCTAAAAGTTCAAAGGTGTAGCAACCGCCCATAGGGTAAGGGTGTTGTTCATTCATTGATGAAACATTGTTTTTGTTGTCGAATGCCAAAAGCATTTCTAGACCCGGCTGCTCAGGCTGTCCTCAGCACCAGAGAGCCGAATCCTATAAAATCTCAAACAACAGCGGGGTGCGGAAATTGCGATCGTCGCGCAAGCAACAACCGAACTCGATCGAGTCCAAACCTTTGATAACCTATAATTTGAATGAGATGCCACAGGTACTTTTACCCCTGGCATTAAACTAATTCGCCATCCTGAGGCTAATTTGGGATTTATTCTTTCTAACAACTAACAAATAACAACTAATAAAGAGGGGATTGCTTAATGGCTGCGACAGATTTTAAAGACTATTACGCTATTTTGGGACTCAACAAAACTGCCAGCTCTGACGAAATTAAAAAAACTTTCCGCAAACTAGCCCGGAAATATCACCCGGATATGAACCCCGGGAACAAAGAAGCCGAAGCTCGTTTTAAAGAAGTAAACGAAGCTTACGAAGTGCTATCAGACCCAGAAAAACGCAAAAAATACGATCAATACGGTCAATACTGGAAGCAAGCTGCCACCACTCCAGGCGGATGGCCAGGCGGGGGCGGTACGACTGTAGACTTTGGCGGCGTTGACTTCAGCCAGTACGGCAGTTTTGACGAATTTATCAATGCCTTGCTCGGCCGCGCAGGTACCAATGCCAGTAGTGCCCGCAACGCCAAGTGGAATTACAGCAACTACCGCGCAGGCGGGCCCACCGGTTTTGGCGGATTTGAAGATTTTGCGGGGTATGAAAACCGCAGCGCAGGAAGCTCTCTCGACACCGAGGTGGTGGTTTCCCTGACTTTGGGGGAAGCATTTCGCGGCACTTCCAAGCGAGTCGCCACGGGCGAAGTTTCGATTCCAGCAGGAGTAAAAACTGGCAGCAAAATTCGGGTAAAAGGTAAAGGTCAAGTTGACCCGTACACCAAGCAGCAGGGAGATTTGTACCTAAAATTAGAAGTTTTGCCTCATGCTTTCTTCCAGTTTGAAGGAGAGAATTTGGTCTGCGAAGTGCCTATAACTCCCGACGAAGCGGTTTTGGGAGCTTCAATTGAAGTGCCTGCGCCTGAAGGTATGATAACTGTAAAATTTCCAGCCGGGATGCGATCGGGTCAGTCTTTGCGGTTGCGGGGCAAAGGATGGCCCAAACCCAAGAAAGACGAGCGGACTGATTTGTTAGTAAAAATTGCGATCGTGCCGCCGAAAGAAATGAGCAGTATAGAACGCGAATGCTATGAAAAAATCAAGGCAAATCGCACTTTTAATCCCCGCAGCAATATCAACCAAATGCTGCTTTGAAAAAACGTGCATTTCTCAGACGCAAATAATACCCTTTCTGACATCTTTCCTAGGGACACAGCATTGTTGTGTCCCTACTGTATGCAAGCGCGCTCTCATTTTAAAAAAACCCTGTTAAGAACTGAAATTTTATTCCCCCGTCGTTGGCAGTTTCCAACGCGATCAAGACTCTTCGCTAGCTGTTAGGTGAGTAGGTTGGCTACCTTCTTTGATGTTGATGCTAATTTTTTTAGCTCCTTTGTTCTCCAGGTCTCGGATGTACCTGTTCGAGCTGTTAGAAGCTTCCTGTCTGCTGTCATAGGGGCCAAAGTAATAGGTACGCTTTGGCGAATCAGTGTCAACTTCTACCCACCATTCGCCACGTCGAGTGCTGCTAGCAGGTTGAGCTAGCACCCAAAAGGCGGTGAAAAACATAGCCAACATAGATATTTCAAACATATTTACCTCTGGGAAGACTTAAGTAGCTTTTTCTGTTCTCTCTCAATTTATCAAGGCAACAGGATCTCTCGGCTCGTCCTCAGTGCTGATTTAGCCCCGATTATTTTTGGCAGTTAGTGCTAGCTAAAATCTGCATTTTGGTGTAGAAGATACCGACATTTAAGCCACCACTACAAATATAAAGTCCGCAGGGTAAGGACTAAGACAACATGATGCTTAATATTATTGTTGAGGCTTCAGTTAAGGAAAAACTCAAACAGAACTTACACTCTCTAGACGCCCAGAAACCGGGTTGTTTAACCGATACCCCTCGCAATAGATGGAGTATTTGCGTTAAAAAACCCGGTTTCTGCCGGTTGGACTATCAAAATTATTAAGCAGCGACACCTTCTGAGAATTCATCACAAATGGTGAGAGCCGAAGGCTGACACCGTTTGATGCGGATGCTAACTTTTTTGGCTCCCTCGCTTTCCAAGTCTTCTATGTAGCCTGGAGTATTGCTGGAAGCTTCTTTGTCTGTGTCAAAGGGGCCAAAATAGTAGGTACAGTGGGGCAAGTCGGTGACAATTTCTACCCACCATTTCTCAGAGCGGTGGTGGCTGGGCCCCGCAAATACGGACAAGACTGCGACGTAGATACAAAATAAATAAAATCCGAGCATTTTTATTCTTCAGGGGTGATTTAATTTATTATTAAAATGTATCAAAATAATTTGCCACTCGAATCAACCTCAGTGCTGATTTTGAGTCGATCGAACTGAGATGGTAGATTGTAGATCTTAGATTTTTTCTCCCATCTAAAATCTAAAGCAAAACCCGCCGGTGCGGGTTGTTTGCTAACTGAAAAATGCTCTTTTTCCCAAGTAGAGGCCTGGGCAAACCTCAGCCTGCTGAGGTTTAGCGCTTGCCTTTGGGGAACTGTTCGATACCAGCCCAACCGTAGAAAACCAGCTCGTCGTTCTGAACTCGGCAGCGGTCTACTCGTAGTTGAGTGCCTTCTAAGGCAAATTTGTCTAAGTCTAGCAAGTTATTTACGTGGGCAATTATAGCCTGACCCAAGTCTACTGCTTGCCCGTCACCGCCGTAAGTAACGCTGACAAATTGGATTTTACGTCGGTCTTCTACTTGCAATTGAGCTGTAATATCTATTTTGACGGGTTCGCTGGCCTCGCCTACGGTAATTTCGGACTGAAGCCGAATTGATTTGTCACTTCCGAAGCTGACTTCAGTGTTTTGAAAGTGCAGAGATTGCTCTTGATACTTCAGCTTCTGGAGTTTTTCAACTACAAAAGGTGTATTGAATGAGGTGGTTAAATCCGATCGACTTAAGACTACTCGCATATTGGCCTGGGTAGGCTGTCGCAATTTCACTTGACCTGCAAAAATCGCCCCAAAATCAATTGAGACTGCTTGCAGGTAGAGTTCCATCACTTCTATGCGGAGGCCGTTGTACATCAACATACCTTTGCCAACAAAGTCGAAACCGTCGATGCTTCCCTGCAAGAGTTTGGCTACTGGTTCGACTCGGATGTTGGCCTCGGCCTTTTCAGAACGCTTGAATAAGGCTGCGATCGCAGCTCCTGCTACTTTACTAACAAGGCGATCGCCACTTTGACCTTGAAAGGATGTACCGCTAAACAAAGCTGCTACCATTTATTCGTTTGCTCATCTACAGTCGCCATTATAACCCTATATTAAGAAATGTAAAAATCGCTTGTGCTTATTCACTCTATAAGCAGATCTTGTTTTTTTGTCTGTCTTCAAAACAACATTGTTGAAATTTAAAGGCTCAGGGGGGTGCCTTGGAGACAGGCGCGATCGAGCAACGCTCCATCCCACAGGGTTTGTTCGATCATGGCGCAAAGTAAATTAGCCCCCGTCAGGTTAGCGCCGCGCAGTACGGCTCCATTCAGAATCGCTTCTTCCAAGTCAGCTCCTGACAAATCAGCGCCGGACAAATTGGCATTGCTCAAATCGGCACCAAGCAAAATTGCCCGAGCCAAAGCAGCGCCCCGCAAATCGGCGCCACGAAAATCGACACCGCTCAAATCCAAATTGCCGATGGATGCCCCCGTCAAAAAAGCACCCCCAAAACTTGCGTCGCGGACTAAAGCGTTAGCGAAGGAAGCTCCCCGCAAATCGGCATTGCGAAAATCTGCGCCTCGCAAGTCAGCGCCGCTCAAGTCAGCACCTCTGAGGTTGGCTCGCAATACGGCCCGCTGCAAGTTAGCGCCGGCGAGATTAGCTCCACTCAAGTTGGCTTGAGACAAGTCAGCACCTGCGAGATCGGCTCCCGCTAAGTCTTTGCCGGCTAAATCAGTGCCGGCCAACATCAAAATTTTGCCTTTGCGTATGGCTTCGAGGTCATTAGTCATTAGTTTTTAGTCATTAGTCATTGTCGTCATTAGTCATTAGCGCACAGACAGGCGGTGGCTACAACTCCCAGTGGTAGGGTGCGCTTAGCAAGCACAGGCTGAGTTTTTGTAGTGTTGGAAAAGATTTTGTGCTGAGTTTTAAATGCCCAATACTTCTTCGGCTAGGCACTTTAACTGCGCTCAGCACAAGCTCTGTACAAGTTCCCAATTACCAATTACCGATCGCCCATTTCCCATCCAGTTATTTTATAATGCCGGAGCGGTCGCGGTCGTTCGATCGCCCAAATCCTCCAGCCATACGTTAGGCAGTTGGCTCGGGCGGTTCGGTAACTGCATCAAACCCATTTCTGCCAGCCTGACGACGTTGCTGAGTGTTTCCACCAAAGCCGGATCGAAGCGAGTGCCCGACAGTTCGCGGCACTGTTCCAAAGCTTCGCTCAAACTCAAAGCCGGACGATCGCCACGGGGTTGAGTCAATTCTTGAAAATCAGCGACCAACCCCAAAATCCGCGAAGCAACGGGTATGGTTTCGGCTCGCAAACCCTCTGGCCTGCCGCTGCCGTCCCAATATTCGAGTTGGTGCTTGACAATTTCCGCCACAGGTGCTAGTTCCGGCATTGCTTGCAGCAGTTGGGAACCAATGAAACTGCGATCGCGCCAAAAAGAGAAAGTTGCTGGGTCGAATTGATCGGGAGTGCGATCGAACACTTCATTCGGGGCAGAAACTAAGCCGACTCGAAACAGCAATCCAGCCAGCCGCAGCCTCCGCAACTGCAAAGCAGGCAAATCCAGCAGTTGACCCAAAGTTTCCGACAAAGCCGCCACCTGCAAAGACGCTGTAGGATTGGAGGTATCGCGTTCGTCCACGCGCTGGGCCATCCGCAGAAAAGCTTGAAGTTTGTTAGCGTTCAAATTGCGGCTGACGCGCAAAGCTTGACCTTCTAATTCCCACAATTCGCGGGTTTGGCGGTTAATTGCCACCATTTGCTGCTGAGAACTTTGCAGGTAAGTGACTATCCGCGATACCACGCCACTAATATCTGCCAAGGGCGGGCCTTTGGTTGCCAGGATTTCGCGGTACATTTCCAGCAAACTGTCGGCTAGGGGGGAGTTGTAATGTCGCGTCTGTTCTATAAAAATTTCTGCCGAGGCCGACACCAAAGACTGGTCAAACGACCACAAACCGTAGAACTTTCGTTCTGTATCGACTTCTGGCTTGCCCTCGGGCAAGTATTCCTCGGCTGAAAGTTCGCGGCAAAGCACCATTGCTTTGTATGTGGGGGCGACGATGATTAAATTCCATTCTTGGATGAGGGGGTCGCTCTCATCGAGATTTATTAAAGATACATTTTCTAATTGACCCGTTTTGTGGGTAGCGAAACCGCTGTCGGCTACTGCACCGATGACAACGCGCCGAGAGGCATTAGCAATATCTAGGTAGCGATCGGCTTCCTGTAAATACCATTTACCCTGCTGAAACGTTACCAAAACTAAGGGTTGGAGTTCGCTCTTGTCCCCGCCACTGGTTTGCAAAATGTGGTCTTCTAGGGCGTGACATAGGGCTACTAGGGTGTTTTTGAAGTATACCCCGTAGCTAGAAGGCAGTTTTCCGTCGGGAAGTGTAGCTTGTAGTCTAGCGAGAGTTGATTCTGAATTCATTGCAAAAAGCGGTGCCGGCTCTTACTTATTGTAGCGGGCGATCGAACTTCTAGAAAAGACTTTTGGCAAAAATCCTAGTTTTTGAGTTTTCACCGCTTCGCCACGGAGTCAATGTAGAGTGCGCCGAAGAGTACCTGATTAATTTTAGTAATTTTCTGGAAACCCTCTGTCTTTGGCTGAGTTTTTTTCATACGAGAAACCTGCCGAGAGGAAGACGATAAATAACTTAGGTATTAACTACTATTTTTAAAACAAGATTATTAGGAATTCTGAGCGTGCTTCAACAAAATAGAAGTTTAGGGGAACAGGCGATCGACAAAGTTGCAGAGATTGCTATTGCTAGCAAATTAGACGAATCCGAAACTTTGTCTGTCACAGTTAACACCGATCCTGGCCAGCTAGCCCAGGGAGAAGTAGAGGCCGTTGCCGTTGAGGGCAAAGGATTAGTAATGCAGCAAGATTTGCGCGTGGAAGAATTGCAAATCCACGTCAAGGATATTGCAGTCAATCCCCTGACCGCTATGTTTGGCAAAATTGAACTGAACGGGCCTGCCTTCGGTGGGGCGCGCGCAGTTTTAACAGAAAGCGATATCAACCGCGCTTTTAATTCCGAATACATCAGCAGGAAACTGAAAAACTTAAAAGTTACTGTTGACGGACAACAGCAGACAATAGACGTTAAAACTATTGAGTGCAAATTGCTAACCGGAACAATCGCTTTAAATGCTGAGGTATTAGTGCGGGAAACTGCCTCCACGGAAAAGATTTATTTCACAGCAAAACCTGAGATCGCAGCGGGCGGTTGGGCAATTTCTCTTCAGGATGTCGAGTATCCGGAAAACAAGGAATTTTCGCCGGAGTTAACTGAAGCTTTGGCTGACAAAGCTGGTGAAGTTTTAAACTTGCGAAATTTTGAACTTGAGGGAATGTCCCTGCGGATCCAGCAGCTAAATGTGGAAGCTGGTTTGCTAACTTTGCAAGCTGAAGCGAAAGTCGAAAAATTCCCTAATTAGGAGCTTGTAGGGTGTGTCAGAAACAAAAAAGCTCTTCAATTCCAGCAACTATTGGAACTGGCGAACCCTACTATTATGCTTTGCTTTGGAAAAATCTCGGCAGTTTATTAAATCCCCCTAAAGTCATAAAAAAGTCGATAGCAACCCGCAGCAAAATATTACCGCCGTTAGAGGCAGGCATGGGGAGTTTACTTTTATTCTTGACAAGTAGTAGTAAAAAATCGGAAACTTTTAATGAACACTGTAATTTCTTTTTTGAAAAAACTGCGTAACGGTCGATTTTTGACTCAATTTTTGACTGTATTTATGGCAGGTGTGCTGCTGTTTACCAGCACCGCTTGCAATGCGGGCGATGTTCGAGGCGCTCGGCCTGACAATCCTCCCGTTCAAGCTGGAGGAATGAATAATCCTCACAAGGGTGACGGTGATGGATACACGAATTATAAAACCTCCACCGATCCTAAAGTAAATCAGTCGCCTGCTCAAGCACAAAAGAATCGGGCTGATTTGTCGATATTGGGCGATCGTCTTATGGCTGCGACTACCGGTGAATCTAATTCCTCAAAGCTGCTTTATCCGGGTTCTGCACCCATGGAAACTGACAAGTTAGACCCCGAACGCGGCGGAGATAAAACTGTGTTAGAAGCGCCAGACGGACAAAGCGATTCTGATGCCAATATTTTAGAGAAAGTAGGCGCTGCGTTTAAGGATGCTTCTGGTTTCCTCAAAGATAGTGCTGAAGATGCCAAGGAAAGCTCGGTTACGAAACTCAATCCGCTGCAAAAATAAGCAAGCATAACCTAAAATAATGTAGGGGCTGTCTGAAATTAGCCCCTACATAAATAATATATAAAATATAATTTAGCCAAAGTATATAAATGCTTGTAGAGCTGTTATATGCTCAAAAAATTAACTCTTTTTCTGTTTTTTTATGAGGCATAGCAATATATTTGACATTTTCTGGGATTTAGGCTGCGATTACCGATAGTGTTTTTGGTAAATTGTAATCATCTGGAGTTTAGACTAACAAGGGAAAGAAAAGGGAGCCTGTGATTGGCACAGGCTCCCTAAAGGCAGAAAATTGAGA
>NZ_JAUBQS010000086.1:0-18340 GCF_036701355.1 Microcoleus sp. Pol12B3 | reverse complement strand
GTTTTTGAGTAACAGCTTGCCGGATATTCAAAGGCAGCTACTTTTGGCTGCAATCATTTTTTAGTCTAAACTACAGTTAGTAAGGTGCGCTACTATCCCAAACCCTCGATAATCGTTTTATAACGAAAGTCTGACGCATCCTACAAATCGATTGGAGTCTGCCAGTTGCGTAAGTCCTAATATCAAATAAAACATGGGCTGCTGTTTAAAGACTCAATAAAATTTTACTCAAAACAGAAAACTGTCTATCGACCGCTACTAATTTTTATCTGTTAACAGATTTAAGTTTCGCTTATACAATGTTTTCTATAACTGTAAACGCAGAGCGACCATTTTTTGGCTAAATCTCTCCATCGTTACGAGCGGAAAAATTTACCCACGGCTGATGAGGTTTATCTCTGAGAAACTCACTTTGCCAAGCATACTGAGGCTGTTCTTCTAAAAATTGTTTAGCATTGAATGTTGAGCCGTCCGGATGTCCGTAGCGACCCAAGAAACTCATTTGTTTAGCCATCGTACTATCCGTTACTTTACCATCATTAGCTCCATAAGGATAGTAAGGCCCGAATTCTAGAGGATTAAAGGCAGCAGGATCGCGATCGAACCTAGCACAGATGGTGCGGTTTGATGAATTGTGTTCTTTGAGGTAAACATCGTAATCATCGGAAATCATTGCCATTGCAGATTCAATGTTAATTTTCCCGCAATACTCAGCCAGAAGTTGCTCCCAACGCACCCGACGCCCACCACTTTGGAGTAGGTTGGAATACCCTACGTTATCGCATTCTTGATTGCGAATTCTCGGATCTTCGACAACATTACATCCCCAGAAGTATCCTTCTTGCTTGCGGGTGATACCGACATATTTTAATCCCAATTCTAACCGCGCAATTTCTCCCGTGCGAATATCTCCAATTAACCAACTATTGGCATACCCCCCGTTATTATTAACCTGCATTATCTCCATCCATTCATCAAGACTTTGGGCGTATTGCATTGCCTTTCTGACTCGATAAAATTCAGGAGCTTTCTTTTCATCATATCCAGAAAATCCAGCAATGCTGGTTTCGGCACCCATAATTCCAATACCTGTTAAAAAGAAGTCAGTACCGCTGTGCAAAAAACCTGGCGCACTCTGCATTAAAATGCTATTTCCCCGATCGGGATGAATATCCATGACGATATTGGCGGAGTTACTGTTGATGTATGTATCCCAAGTATTGTGAGCTAGAACAATTCCACTGTCTGCGGTTGTTTTGTCACCCGTAGCGATGAAGGAATTGCAGTGATGACCTCGCAAGAATTCTCCGGGTTGTGTATTTTTATGTTGGGGCCACCAATCACCCAACAGTTCTATATTAGCGTTCCAAGCTAAAATTTCTGGATAGGAAATTTCTACACCCGCCTTCAAAGCTCCAGCTACAATTCCCTCAAGCTCAGTTTTAAATTCCCCACCTAACTCGTCCTTGTTTAACCAATGATCGTATAGGTCCATTGCTGCTTTCTCCAAGGACTCAAATGTATCTCCTGTATCCCAGTTACTGGTAAATTTAATCGTTTTTAAGGCTTCGTCTAGCTCTTTGGCAAGTAAATAGCCGTGCTGAAACCCTCGTTCAAATGGAGCACCTTCAATATGTAAAAATATCCAACCTGCTCTTTCAAAGCGATAGGCTTTTGATAAGTAGTTTTGTTCGGTTTGATTGAGATGAGCACGAGTGAAAGTCATTGTTTTTCCTTTTTATAATAGATAGGTCATGGGCAAAGGGACACGAGAATATGTTGAGACCAAAACCATTGCAGCAATTGCCAACAAATCGGCAAAGCTTGCTGTTTTGACCATTTTTGCATCAGTTCCAAGACTGTTTGTCCGGCAACCAATTCTTCGAGGAAGCTGGCGATCGCAACGTTTCCTAAATAAGCTACAGGTCGATCTAATCCCGGATGGTGCAAGGCTTTAACTTTCTCAATTAAATTCCCTTGGATGACAGGTGCAAGCATCAGTTTTGCCGCGGGCGACAACTGGATGCGAGTGTTGAGGTTAAAGAGAGAAGTATTCAATTGCCATTCAGTTAGGTTTTGAATCGGGGGCTTATGGGCGCGACTTTGCCAAAAAGAAGTAGCAGGATAAATATCTTGTTCGGCATAAAATTGGGCAGCTGTTTTTTGATTGCGATCGACGGTTTCTCTCTGTCTGTCGCAGTAAAAAGCGATCGCGGCATCGGTGCTATCTGGCTGGGTTAAAATTGTGTGTACTGCAATGCTGCCAGTAAAAGCAGACATCATTGCCACTTGTACGCCTTGGGAAGACAACGGATCGATAGAAAGTGCCGCTTCACCAACTCGGATAAAATCTAGCCCTATCGGATCTATGGTAAAATAAGACGAGGCATCGCAAAGCTGCACCGGAGTTTCTAACTTGCCCTCCAAACACTCTGGGAATAAAGTAGTTTTTGCTAGTATATCTTCATAGAATTTTTGCCGATCGCCTCCTATTTGGGCATACCGCTGCTTATCCAAAAAAACCGCTGCATTGAAAGTACCATTTGGTAAAGATGCGCCCCAGAACCATTCATTTGCACCTGCTTCCAGGCGACTTTCTGCACCATGAAAACTGGTATTTTTCCAATAACCGTATAATGCCAATGTCGCCGCAGAATAACGCTGTTTTTTCCCAGCTAGCGGGCTGTGTTTTCCCGTCGCATCAACCAGAAACCGTGTTTTGATGGTGTAGTGGCGATCGCCCGAACGAACGGGAACCAACCATTGATATTGTCCTTGCCGTTGGGGAGGAGAGACACGTGCCGGTTGCAAAACACGTACCCCGACTTCTTTGGCTGCTTCTAATAGTAACTGGTCAAATCGGCTGCGATCGACCTGAAACCCAGATTCTCCGGGGTGTGATTGCCAACTATTGTCGGTACTTGACCAACGAACTCGCGCGCGATGGCTTCTCAAAAAACCCGCTGCTTCGATTAGCGATCGCACCCCCAACAATTCAAACATTTGTATAATAGACGGCGGCAAAGACTCCCCGATGTGGGGGCGAGGAAACGCCGCTTGTTCGATCAAACAAACATCGTGACCTAAAAGTGCCAGCCTGCGAGCAATACTAGAACCAGCAGGCCCACCGCCCACCACACAAACTTCGGTTTCAATCGGGAAATTAGCAGTCATTCGATTTGAGATTTGAGAGTTTGGATTTTAGCTTAAAAATTGTCTCAATAAATCCGCTTTTTTTGCCTCTGCGTTAGAAACCTAAAAACTTAGTTTCTGCGTAAATATCTAATTCCCAAGCGAAGATTTTTCATAGAATCCCGGTTTTTTTTGCTTAAGTCCTGTTAATTCAAATAGGAATGCGATCGCCCGTAAAATAATCCGGGGATTTTTCTAAGAGACTGACGTAAGTTTGCAAGCAAAAATGCAACCAGCCCCGAATATAATCGCAAGCAGGTCTACCGCGATGAATCACCTCATAATGGCATCCACCGCTGCACAAATAACGCGCCCAACAGCTATTGCAAGGTTCTTGACGATCGACTTGTCTTTCTGCCAACCACCGATCTTGTTTTTCTCGATCGATGCCGTTTTTCAGACTGCCCATAAAACCAGCCTCATCATCGACAAAGCGATGACAAGCAGAGAGATTGCCCTCCGCAGATACACCCATATATCCTGCACCTGCACCGCAAGGGTAGGGTCTATGAGTGCCTCGATGAATTTGTTGTATTGCTGAAGTTATATTGGCAAAGGGATAGCGGTTTCCTGCAATTGTTTGTCGCTCGAACTCTTGCCCGCAGTCAATCATTTGTGCGAGCATCACTTGGAGACCTTCTGTTTCCATTTGCTCGCGTCCTGTTGGCGAACTCAGCATGGGAGAAAAGCCGATACTGTGAAATCCCAAACCGATAAAATGCTCCAAGGTTTCTCGCAGGTACAAATTTTTAGGTGTTACCGTAACGCGGGCGGAAACTTGCATTTGTCGTTGCTGGGATAGTAACGGTTTAATATTAGCCATGACTCGCTCGTAACTGCCTTTGCCACTTTTGAACGAACGGGTGCGATCGTGAACTTCCCCCACACCATCCAAACTTACTGTTACGGCAAATCCATACCGCTCAAAAAAGTCTGCATCATCGGGTTCAAGCAAAGTACCATTCGTGGTAATTGAAAAGCCAATTTTCACACCTCTTTTTTGGGATAAATCAAAAGCTAACTGAGTGGCAGCATGAATTAATTGACGATTTACTAAAGGTTCTCCTCCCAAAAAAGAGAGATTCACGCGCTCTTCGGGTTGCGCTTCCTCAAATAATCGCTCCACAGCCGCTTTTGCCACCTCCCAAGACATATTTTTGGCAGCCCCCCCGAAACTGCCTTCTTGGGCGTAACAATAAGTGCATCCCAGGTTGCATTTCTGGGCAACAGCGAGGGACAGTGCTTTTAATGGCGGTTGTGACAACGGTTGACCGTCTATAAAGGTTTTGGCAGTCAATCCGTATTGTTGGAGAAGGCGATCGACGGTATCGGTATTTTGTTTGGCTGCTGCCTCTATTTCTTGTTGTAATTCTGGCTCTATTCCATAAACTTGAGAGCCATCGGCAATCAGCATATGTAAGCCATATTCTGTGTCAAAAAAATGAAGTTTTGACAATACTTCCGAACCATCACTCAAGTAATTAACGCGCATAAAGATTTTAAAAGAAGTAGAAAACCCAACCTAAAATTAGTCTTCCCAGAAGGGAATACCAATTCCCTGACGTGCCAGTTCATCAGCAATTTGATTCAGCTTAGTCATCGCCTCCCTCGCAAAATGAGTTTGTTTGCCACCTGTGTGGAAGTCTTTGTCAGAGAAACTAGAGTAGGCGTTGTAAAGTTGAGGAAGGATAATGTCGTTATACAATTTGAGGGCTTGACGAGCCTCATCCTGCGTTCCTACTCTGACATTGCGGAGGTAAAGATCGGGTCGATCTGCCGGGTAGACTTTCAGAGCTTTCTTAATATCGCGGAAGTGGCTGAAATGCTGCACGCCGTCGGTGTCAATCCGAATCGCCAATTCGTATAAATGATTCAGATGTTGATATTCCGGTTGGCGCAAAGTGGCAACAACCCGTGCGTAAGCTCCTTCAATATATCCGCTCGGTTTTTCGACTTTAATAAAGTCCTCTAGCGTTTCTAGAGTGAGCGGACGGAGTTGTCTGGGGCGCGGCTCGTTATGACGACCTATCGGGATTTCGGTAGCTGGGATCAAAACGGGTTGGTAATACTCAATTAATCCAGCTTGGTAAAGTCCCCAAAGCAATTGGTTTACCCAGCGTAGGTGAGTCATTTCACCTGCTGCTACCATCATCAGAAAATGCCGCATGAAAGTGACATCTGACTTGAGAGTAGGCCAGACGTCGCCTTCAATTTCTTGAGGTGTTTTAATCGAATAACGAGCATACAAATATTCCAAAGCCAGAGCCATTTCTAAGGGAGCTAATTTGTCTCGCAGTTCGGCGGCCAATTCTACAGGAGAACTAAACGGTTCGGGGTCAGCTTCACGGAGTTGAGGTTGGTAAGTTTCTCCTATTTCATGACCCTGCAAGACAATATTTAACTCTTCCCAGTGTTGGTTAATTTGGAAATGGTCGAACTGGAAAGGGCGATTTTTGTCGATCGTATTCATCGCCGCTACTGTACCAGAGGGCGATCGATCTTCGCGCAACCAGTCAATGGGAGTATTGGCTTTAATGGAATTAGCTGACTCGCCATCGGGCAGGATCTCTTCATCGGGAGCGATCGCACCATACACGACATCTGGATGATTAGAAGCCCAATAATGACAAGCACAATCGCGAAAATCATGGGTCCAAGGGGAACACAAACTTTGTCCTAATTCACCCGGAGAGTAGGCAAGGTCGATAACTCCCGTTTTTGGATCGACGTAACGCCGCCGCCAACCTGTCAATTCGATTTCTGATAAAGGAAAGTTGGTATCCCGCTGGATTAATTTAATCTTTAAAGCAGCGGGTTCAGGTTTCAGACTGCTGACTAAACGCCAGACGACTAAACCTTGCAAAGGAGTGCGACTACCATCTTTGCTATATTCGTACATGAAAATTTCTTTTCCGTCCTGCTCGATCGAGTGCAGGTACCAGGTTCCCGCAGCCAAATTTGCTCCCTTATCTCCAGACAGTTCTCGGTAAAGTTCGGTAACTTGGGGGTTGCTGCGATTCATTTGTGGATCGGTTAGATCGACATAAATCAGCTTTGCCCCTCGCCGCTGCGGTTCTGTATAAGGAGGTAGATTATCAGCCAAGTCAACAAAGGTAAAAAGCAGCCCTGGAAAAAATCGGCGATCGAGGGCCGGAACGTGCATTTCCAGCCCCGGATAACAGTTACCTACTCCAGACTCCAAGCGGGTGGTGACAGGATTGCCCGCTACTTGATAGGTAGCTCTCGCAGTTAAATTGCGAGGAAAAATTTTCTTTGCTGTGTTATTTTGTTCAGCCATGACAACTCCCTTCTTGGTTCGATTTAAAACCGCTATTTTGCTTGCGGTTCGTTCAACAGTTTCACCAATGCCATCAATTCCTCATACTGCCGTCGAGTCAGAGATAGAGGATTTTGATCTGAGTCGCGCATATAGGGCGGCATCCGCATATCGTAGAGTTTGTCGCGCAAAATGCGAGGGTCGCGGAAATCAGGGTTGGGTTCAACATCCGGTGGTGGATTATCTGTTAGTTGGTGGAAATGACCGAAGGGAGGACGGATCAGTCGCTCTATGTGTCTTTGGTGACTGCGGAAAAAATGGATTAGGGTGTCAATATCGGTGAGGGGCGTGTGAACGAAATGAGCGACATCTTTATAGGGCAAGCGATCGCGTTTAACGCTAATGCTCTCTTCTTGAGGGGCTGAAGAAATCAGCAAATCAGGGCTTTTATCGACATAAGGAACATCTTCCCCCGACAAACTGCGTTTGTCGATTTGGGGCATACCCGGAAAGTTAGGCTTTTGGTCGTCTGAATCATTTTCCCGAATCGAACGGGTGCGTGCTGAATCCAGACTCATCAAGCTCACGGTTTCATAGATGCGGTGGAATAAATCTTGAATTTCTTCTGCCGTTACTTGTTCGGTGTCTTTATTTACCTGTACTGAATCCAGATCGCGATCGGCGAGGTCATCGGCGATCGAGTAAAAGGGACGGCGATCCGGAGCAAAATCCGGTGGGCCGACCAAGACTCGCGCCGTAGCAACGTAGCGCTCGGAGGCGATCGCCAGGTAAGCTTCAATAACGGCATCGCAACTATCATCCACCACTCCCCAGGAAGCGTTATCCCCCACATTCGCGCCGTCATAACTATCGGAGGGTAAAGCATCGTCGTATTCTCGTCCCAAAATATACTTTGACCACACCGTATTTTCGTTGAGGATACGATTTTCTGGCGGTACAATTTCATAAACGCGACCCGCTTCTGAAAGAGGCGCTGCTGCTTCACCGGGGGGTAACCCAGAAGCTGGGCCTGCGATCGCGCTTGGCGGGCCGTAGACTTTTCCTTTAGCAGGAGTGAAGCGAACGCGCAATTGACTCAAGTCAACCCCCAACTTGGTTTCGGGAGTCGGACGCATGACTTGGAAGTGACCCAGAGGAATGGGATGGTCTTTCAAAACTAGAGGTGCTTGACCCGCAGTGTGACGGCTGTATGCTAGCAGGGGGTAACGCTTGCAATCCTGGCCAGCCACTTCTACCATTGCGGTGTAGGAACAAGCGGGATCGCCCGTGCGGAAGGAAGCTTTCCGGTTTCCTGCTGTTATCCGATACCGAATGTTTTCTGTGGAAGCGCCCAACTCTGCTAGTAAATTTAAGGTCAGGGGCACTTCCTTAATCGTGCCATCCTTGCCTGACTGAACCGTTACCCACAACTCAAAAAAGGGAGCAACTGGTCGCAAGGACTTGCCATCCCGAAAGCGAATCGACTGAGGTAGGTCAGGACACAGAGAGCCATCTTCTCTGACTTCTAAGCTGACTTGGGGGGTTATAATAGTCATATCGCCCCCAAAGACGCTGGGATCTTCTGTCCAAGTGAAACTTTCCATTGGTGTATCGCTGCTACCTAAACGCGCGATCGCCATCGGTGGTAGAAAGAACACTTCTAAAATTGTATCCATTAACAACTCCCCGAAGATACCCGTTCAGTTTGAGCCTTGTACTGACTTTTAAATCTTACCCATTAATTTATCTGCGTGCCAACAATATTACTCATACAAGTTATTAGTCCCCTCGATCGAGCAATAAAATTTATGAATAGTTAATATATGATAATAAATCCTAACAAGACTTAATATTGGGATTCTAGATTTTGTTTGTAAGTTTACTAAATAAAGGATAACGTTAATGTAATTTTGTAATGTCCAAGATTCATTCTTCTATCTAGGCTAAAAATTAGCCAATATAGAATGAATGACTGATACAGCCCTAAAGTCGATGTTATGATGTATATCGATAAGCCAAGAATTAATAATTGTAAATTACCAATATCGAGTGAAAATGACAACTCTAAAAATTCCTGGCTATTACATCACCGAACAAATTTACAATGGTAACAGAACCCAAGTTTACCTAGGAATTAAAGAGTTAGACAGTCAACCAGTTGCAATCAAACTGCTTCAGTCTGAGTATCCAGCCTTCACCGAACTGGTACAGTTCCGCAATCAATACACAATTGCCAAAAATCTCGACTTTCCGGGAATTGTCAAACATTTAAGCTTGGAAAACTATCGAAATGGTTTTGCCCTGATAATGGAGAATTATGGTGGCATTTCCCTGGCTAACTACCTGACTTCCCCGGTTTTGTCAAAAACCGGAAAAATTACCGATAACCTCGCTGATTTTTTTGACATAGCTCTTCAAATTGTCACGACGCTAGAAGGACTTTATCGCTGCCGAATTATTCATAAAGATATTAAACCCCAGAATATTTTAATTAACCCTAAAACTAAACAAGTCAAACTGATTGACTTCAGTATTTCCTCGCTTTTACCCAGAGAAAGCCAAGAAATTCAAAACCCCAATCAGTTAGAAGGCACCCTCGCTTATATCTCCCCGGAACAAACGGGACGCATGAATCGGGGCATTGACTATCGTACTGACTTTTACTCCTTGGGCGTAACTTTTTACGAACTGCTAGCGGGTCAGTTGCCTTTTCTATCGACAGACCCGATGGAATTAGTTCACTGTCATATTGCCCGTCAAGCCATTCCCCCTATTGCAGTAAATCCCGCCATCCCCCAAATTTTAAATGACATCGTAATGAAATTGATCGCAAAAACTGCTGAAGACCGCTATCAAACAGCTTTTGGGATTAAATACGATTTAGAAAAGTGTTTAGAACAGTACGCAGCTAGCGGTAAGATTGCACCCTTTGAATTAGGAAAAAGGGACATTTCCGAACGCTTCGTTATCCCAGACAAACTTTACGGCAGAGAAATTGAAGTAGAAACGCTTTTAGCAGCATTTGAACGCATCAGTTCTGGAAATTCAGAAATCATGCTAGTAGCAGGATTTTCCGGCATTGGTAAAACTGCCGTTGTCAATGAAGTTCACAAACCCATTGTCCGCCAACGCGGTTATTTTATTAAAGGAAAATTCGACCAATTTAATCGCAACATTCCCTTTTGGGCATGGGTACAAGCTCTGCAAAATTTAATGCGACAACTGCTGACTGAAACTGCGGCTGTTGTGCAGAAATGGAAAGCAAAAATCTTAGCCACTTTGGGAGAAAACGGCCAAGTCATTATTGAGGTCATCCCCGAACTAGAACTGCTGATTGGCAAGCAACCACCCGCCCCGGAACTAGAAGGAAGTGCGGCTCAAAATCGCTTCAATTTGCTGTTTCAAAAGTTTATCCGAGTCTTCGCGACTCAAGAACATCCTTTAGTGATTTTCTTAGATGATTTACAGTGGGCAGATTCAGCTTCTTTGAAGTTGATGCAATTGCTTTTAAGCGATGGGGATACCCGTTGTCTGTTGCTAATAGGAGCTTATCGAGACAACGAAGTTTCTCCCGCACATCCGCTGATGCTGACGTTAGATGAAATTAAGGAAACTAATGCGACGGTCAATCAAATTACCTTAGCACCTTTAGACCAACCTTCCTTAAACTGCCTGATTGCCGATACTCTGAGTTGTCCGCCAGAGCGAGCAATTTCTTTAACCGAACTGGTACTGGCAAAAACCAAAGGCAATCCTTTCTTTACGAATCAATTCCTCAAATCGCTTTACGAAGATGGATTAATATCGTTTGATATTAGCTGCAACTATTGGCAGTGCGATATTGCACAAGTTAAGACAATTTCCGTCAGCGATGATGTTGTCGAGTTTATGGCAATACAGTTGCAGAAACTGCCGGAAAATACTCAAACAGTATTGAAATTAGCAGCTTGCATCGGCAACACTTTTGACCTCGCTACCCTAGCAATTGTCCGCGAAAAATCCCAAGCTGAGACAGCGGCTGACTTGTGGAAAGCTTTGCAAGAAGGTTTAGTTATTCCGATTAGCGAAGTTTACAAATTCTTCCAATATGAGTCTTCGGTCACAAGTCAAGAGAATGTAGAACTGACAGTTCCTTACAAATTTCTCCACGATCGAGTGCAGCAAGCGGCTTATTTTCTAATTCCCGAAGACCAAAAACAATCAACTCATCTGAAAATTGGACGGCTGCTGTTGGCAAATACCCCCGAAACGGAACGGGAAGAGAAAATTTTTGATATTGTCAACCAGTTGAATATTGCCGTCGATTTAATTGACAGTCAAACAGAACAAGACGAACTGGTGCAGTTAAATTTACTTGCGGGACGTAAAGCCAAAGCTTCTACAGCCTATGCGGCCGCGATCGGTTATTTATCTGTAGGCATGAAACTGCTAACAGCAGATAGCTGGCAAACGAATTACGATCGAACGCTGGCACTGTATGAATTAGCCGCTGAGTCAGCCTATCTGGGGGGTAACTTCGAGCAGATGGAGGCGTGGTCAGCACTTGTTTTGAACGAAGCTAAAACTTTGCTGGATAAAGTGAAAGTCTATGAAGTCAAAATTCAAGCCTACATGGCGCAAACCCGAGGTTTAGACGCGGTGAGAACGGGGCTAGAAGTGCTGAAGCTTTTGGGGATAGATTTTCCAGAAAATACCCAACCATCAGATATTCAGCAAGCAATGGTGGAAACGAGAGAAAATTTGGGTTCTCGCCCAATCGAGGACTTGATTAACTTGCCAGCGATGACGGACCCAGAAAAATTGGCAGCGATGCAAATTCTTTCGAGTTTATCCTCTGCCACCTATATTTCTGCGCCTCAGATGTATCCGCTGACGGTGTGCCATCGGGTGAATTTATCCCTGCAATATGGCAATGCTGCTTGGTCGGCTTTTGCTTATGCCACCTATGGGTTAATTATGTGCGGCGTCGTGGGAGATATTGAATTGGGTTATCAATTTGGTCTCTTAGCTTTAACAGTAGCTTCGGAGTTCAACGTTAAGGAAATTAAACCAAAAACATTCTTTATTTTTGGTGGTATGGTCGCCCATTGGAAAGAACCAGTCCGCAAAACATTAAAACCTTTGCTAGAGAGTTACCAAATTGGCTTGGAAACTGGAGATTTAGAATTTGCGGCTTACAGTGCCTGTTACGCCTGTAACCATTTATATTTTGCTGGGGCCGAACTAACTGGATTAGAACGGGAAATGGCGTCTTACAGTCATGCGCTCAAACAACTAAAACAAATTGCCTCGTTTAATTATAATGAAATTTTTCGGCAGGCAGTGCTTAACTTATTAGGTGAGTCGGAAAATCGCTGCCTTTTAGTGGGTGAAGCTTATGACGAAGTACAATTACTGTCGCAACATTTAGAAGGCAACGACAGAAACGGATTGCACTATTTGTATTTAAACAAGCTGATTCTCTGTTATCTGTTTGAGGAATTGCCACAAGCGATCGCAAATACTGCCAAGGCAGAGGAATATATTGATAGCGCGATCGCTCTTCTGTGTGTACCCCTATTCCATTTCTACGACTCCCTGGTACAGCTAGCGATTTTGACCGATTCATCCACAAGCGCTCGCGAGCCAATTTTAGAAAAAGTAGCACACAATCAGCAAAAACTCAAGACCTGGGCTGAACACGCGCCGATGAATCACTTGCATAAATTTTATCTGGTGGAAGCAGAACGGCATCGGGTTCTGGGTGAAAATGTGGAAGCAATGGATGATTACGATCGCGCTATTTCCATCGCCAAAGAAAACGAGTACGTCAATGAAGAAGCAATCGCTAACGAACTTGCCGCCAAGTTTTATTTAGCTTGGGGTAAAGAAACCATTGCTCAAACCTACCTTATAGCAGCTTATTACGCTTACTCTCGCTGGGGAGCCAAAGCAAAAATTGAAGATTTAGAAAAACGCTATCCTCAATTACTCGCCCCTATTTTTATTAGAAATCCCGGCGCGCAATTGGGCGATACAGTAACTCTGATGACTCATGAAATCGCCGCGCTCAAAGTTACAAGTAGCACTGGTACAGGTATTTCATCAGCTCTAGATTTAACAACAGTCATCGAAGCCTCTCAAGTCATATCTGGAGAAATTAATCTCGATAAGTTAATCTCAACTTTAATAAAAGTGGTGATGGAAAATGCAGGAGCAACAGGCGGCGCTCTGATTTTAGAACAATCGGGTGAATTATTTATCACCGCTCAATCGCTTGGTAGCGAGTGCCACTTGCAATCTATCTCAGTTGACAGCAGCCAAGAGATTCCGGTATCAATCGTCAATTATGTTTGGCGCACGGCTGAAACTCTAGTAATTAATGATGCAACTAAGGAAGCTAATTGGGCTGCCGAGCCTTATATTATCCAGCGTCATCCTAAATCGTTACTGTGTCTCCCTATTCAACATCAAGGAATTTGCCTCGGTATTCTTTATTTAGAAAATAATTTAACCGAGGCTGCATTTACCGCCGACAGATTGGAACTTTTAAAAGTATTATCTGCTCAAGCTGCTATTTCCATTGAAAATGCTCGCCTCTATCAAAATTTAGAAGAAAAAGTGCAACAGCGCACGGCTCAACTAGCTGATTCCAACCGCCAACTCGCCCTTGCTTATGAAGAAATTACTGCGCTCAACTCACGCTTGAAAAAAGAGAACATCCGCTTAAGTGCCGAATTAGATGTAGCGAGAAAACTACAACAAATGGTGCTGCCAAATTTCTCAGAAATTGAGGCAATTGAAGACTTAGAAATTGCTGTTTTTATGGAACCTGCAGATGAAGTGGGTGGCGACTACTACGACGTGCAATCTAAGAATGGCAAAGTGTATTTCAGCATCGGCGATGTTACGGGACACGGGTTAGAAAGTGGCGTGATAATGATTATGGCGCAAACCGCTGTCCGAACGCTTCAAGAAAGTAATGAAACAGATCCGGTGAGGTTTATGGATGTGCTCAATCGAACCCTTTACGGCAATCTCCAGCGGATGAATTCTGGAAAAAATATGACCTTGGCATTATTAGAGTATCAAGATAGTATCCTCAATATCAGCGGTCAACATGAAGAGATAATAGTGGTGCGTACTGATAGCAGCGTCGAGCGGATAGATACGGTATCTCTGGGTTTCCCCATTGGTTTGGATGTGGAGATTGCTGATTTTGTTGCCCAAACTCAAGTGTTGCTGAACCCGGGAGATGTAGTGGTGCTTTATACCGATGGGATTACTGAAGCTTTCGATATTAATCGAAAACTTTACGGCTTGGAGAGACTGTGCGAAGTCATATCCAGAAATCACCACCTAGGAGTAGAGGAAATTCGGCAAGTCGTAATTGAAGATGTGCGGCGGCATATTGGCGAGCAAAAAGTTTTTGATGATATTGCCTTGGTGGTGTTGAAACAAAAGTAGGGGAGATTGTTTTTTGGGAATAATTAGGGCTTGCTGAAAAAGTAAGAAAACAGCATTTAGAAAGATGAATTAACTCGCGAGTCCCTGGATAATATAAGCTTTGTTTACGATATTTTGTCCAAAGCATAATCTTTATTAATCATCACAGGTGGAAAACAGGAAAAAAAGTGTATATTCTGAAATAGACATAAAAAAAGCCAAAAAGCCTGCCGTAGCAGGGCCGAAAGATTCATCACCAAAAAAGTTATGGGGATGGTGGTTTGAGAAGTATTAGAAAGTTTAGCCATCACTCTACCGAGGCTGAATCTTCTTTTAGCTTCTCCAAATTTTTCCTCAATAGAGTTACGAATTCTCTCGTCTTCTAAAGCTTGTTTCTTCGTTGACTTACTAATATTTGTCGAGGGTCTTCCTAAATGGGGATCACTCATTCTAATTCCTCTTTCTTTGCACCAAGCTCGATTGTCGCGAGTTCGATAAATTCGATCTACATGAATTGATTCGGGATAAAATCCCGTGAACCGTTTAAATTCTTCTACTTGTTTTTTTAAGTCTACAGATTCGTTACAATTATCCCAACTAATTCGGTCTAAAAACACGTATCCGTTACGACAACTGGCTGACAGCTTTGCCCCAAACTCAACGGATTTCCCGGCTTTCCCTCTGACGATGGGGCGATGTGTGGTTGTGTTAAACTTACTATTCTGTCCTCAATACTATGTGTTTTATTTTCATACATCCATAACTGTTGACGGTAGACTTCTGTGACTACTAATAGCATTTTATAATAATATTTGGTCGGCCACGTTCGCTCACCTATGACCGCGATATGAGCTAAATTTATTTTAATATATTGAAGTTGTTTCTTAATCGCTTTTCTTCGCTTTTTTTGTGATGGTCTTCGTTTCTTGGCTACTGTCAAGTATTCTTTTCTAGCTAGGTTTCAATAAGTTCTTGGTTTTTTTTTAGTGGTGACTGAATTTGAGTGTGCAAAGCATCTATGATTGTTTCGGTTGGGTGCATCTCACTTTTGCAAATATATCAAGTGGAAAGTTGACCATTGAGATAAGCACAGCGAAGAGAAAGAATAGAGGAAACGCTCTCAATATTCCACTGTGATCCCGATAGTTTCACCCGTGTTCCAATTTGTTTAATGAGTGATTCAACTGTTCCCGAACCAATCGAACCTATGGATTCTACTTTATAGTATAAGTAATTAACTATTCGACAGCGATGGGTTTCCAAATAGTGGCAAAATGTTTTAAATGCTTTCTTTTTTAGGTCTTTAAATAAATTGATTGTTTCATCAACTTGACCTGGCCACAACAAATTTTCTGCTGATTTTAATCGTTTAAATGAACCCCCTACCTTGTAGAGATTTTCTTTAAGATGATACCAATCTAAAATTTCTTGTCTTTGTTGGGCCTCTCCAATTTCTTGAAACAAGTTCCAAATTCCCGGATGACCATCTCCTATACAGTACATAGGATGCAGCAGTTTTTGGCTATTCGCCCAATCAATTAAATCTTGAGACTTTTGAAAAAAAGCTCCACAGTAAACATTATCTAAACACAAGGCTTTATAGTCTTTCCAATAACAGGGTTCGCCCTTGGTTTCGTTGCGTAGCCTGATTTTCCCGCCATCTAATGTAATTTATTGTACACCTTGTTTGGAGGTAGGTAATTCAAATTTTTGTCGATTTACTAATCTTTGTAATGTGCTATGTGAAATTTTAATCCCGGTTAACTCTTCTCAATCTTTTTCTGCTCTTTGATAAGATTCATTGGCACTGATTAAAAGAGCACATTTCTCCAGCATCGGGCTAAGTTGAGTATGAGATTTTAATCCGAAATATTTGGCTTGGTTGTCGGTAATTTTGAGCGACCCTACTACAGATTTTACTGTTCGGGTTTTTCCTGTTTTAATTCCTGAGACTTTTGAAAAAAAAAGCTACCTAGTTCGGGTCCCACTTCTGATAAGATTTTCTGACGTAAGACTTTTTCTATACTTTCAAAATTTTTTAGCTCTGTTGGGTCTGTATTTCTGTAAATAATTTCTGCAGCCCCTTCTAAGTATGCTTTTAGCTGCTGTCGCTCTGAGGGTGTCATTTTTTACCTCATCCTTTTTTGAGATTTTTACTGCTTTTTTTATTTTAGCCTTTTTTTATAGATTTGCAAAACTGAGATGCACCCGTTTCGGTTTGTTCCCTGGCTTGATTCAATATTCCTAAGTCGTTAGGATATTTAATATCGGCTGGCGCGCAGGTTGCGTCTAATATTAATTTTCCTTGATTTTTCGGCTCGCTGATGTCCGATGACTTTTTATCGACTACTTTGCCTGGTGCTTCGGTCTGCTCTTTGACCATTTTTTCATTGATTTTATTGACTAGGTTGACACCTATTCTCTGTCGAAAATGAACCAACATTGATAAGTCGAATGGTGCTTGACAGAAGATAGCTGGTCATGCATATAAAGTATTGTAAGTATGGGTTTTCTCGGATTTGTTCTATTGTTTCGCGATCGCTGGTTCCTAACCTTTCTTTAATAATTAATCCTCCCAATGCCATCCGAAAAGATTTTGCTGGAGTTCCCATATCTACGGAAAAGTTTTGAGCATATTCTGCTTCAAATGCTGACCACGGAATTAGTTTCGCCATGATTACCCAACGATTATCTTTTAACAATTGCCCCTCAAAAGGCAAGTCAAAGTTGGATGGCCGGTTTGGGGTTGGGTCAACTTTTCGGTACATTACGAAAGTGATGTTGTACTAGCCTTTGGACAGATTTTAGCTCATAAGCTTGCACACGCGGAACGTTCAAACCAGTCAAAGTCTTTCTCTGTAAAGGTTTTAGGCTTATTCAGCCAGCCCTAATTAGGGATTGCTGAATAAGTTGGAAAAAATCACCCGTAGCAATTGATTGGTTTTTCAAGCTCGGTCAAACATAATTTTTTATTGTCTATAGCTTACCCCATCATAGCTTTTGATAATGTCGATCCTTCAATCCTATGTCTTTAAGCGTGGGTTCCTTCCCCTTCTGCTTTTCCTTCTCTTTCTCCTTTTCCTTCCCCTTCCCACTCCTCTTTCTCAACAACCTGAATAACTGTACTTTAGACTAAATAAAGATGAGAACGGTGGCTTTCAGAAGAACTAGAGCCACCGCGCCGGGAGAGAATAAGGGTGAAAAAGAAAACCTATCCACTCCCTAAATGAACAGTGAACGATTAAAGGAATTCCGTCAAGCAGCATACGAGTTATTAGTAAAAGCAAAAGATGCGACATTCGAGCTGATGGATGCAGTGATGACGACTCCGAATGCAGCCTGTTTGGCGGAATTTTCGCTCAATCCATTATTCCATCGTCAAACGCCTCGGCGTCTACGAGGCATTGCAAGACTCTAGACCAGACCGGAAAAAACTAATGCTGCTGTATCTCCAGCAATTACAGGAGGAAGCACCCTCAACGGAACACGTTTTAGTGGCAATCGATCATACTGCATGGGGCAGACCAGATGCCAAAACATTACAAGACAGAACCCATGAAGATCACAAAGGCGAAATTATTGGACAGGGGTACAGTACAATTGCGTGGATACCCGAAGCAGAAGGAAGTTGGGCATTACCCCTACTACATGAACGAATTAGTAGTTGGTCTTCACCCATAGAAAAAGCAGCTTCCCAACTCAAACTTGTTTGTGAACAGAGCATCAATCCAGTCTTAGCACTTTTAGATCGAGAATATGGCAATGCTTGTTGGGTACTAGCGCAAGCTTCCATTCAAGCTGATTGCTTAATGCGACTCCGAAAGAATGCCTGGAAAGTGGTCAGCACCACCAGCATATAGTGGTCGCGACAGACCACGCCAGCACGGGCAAAAAATGAGGCCGGGTGACCAAACCACATGGCGGTAAAGCGGATGCTGTGATTGAAATTGACGAATATCCAGAGTTGGGGCAAGTCCGAGTCAGGCAATGGCTTGACTTACATTTTTATCGTGCGCCTGAACAGAGAGTAAATTTAATCCTCGTGGAAAGAATGAAGCCCATGTCAAACGGTCAGCCGTTTCCACCATTGTGGTTGGCTTGGGTGGGAGAACGAACTCTACCCAAGCGAAACAGTCTGGTTTAAGTATTTACGACGCTTTGGAGTCGATCATTGGTATAGATTTGTTAAGCAACGATTACATTGGACATTGCCTAACTTGAGAACTCCCGAACAATCTGAGCGTTGGAGCGATTTAATGCCATTGATGAGTTGGCAACTCTGGCTGGCTAGGGATTTAGTTCTGGAAAATCGACTTCCTTGGCAATCTGCTACGATTACAGCACTTCCGGATGTTATGAGGTACAGTAGCAGCAATTAGTAAACCAGTTTTTGAGATGTTTCGGATTAATTAAGTCAAGAGCCACAGCAATTATGGTGTCAACCAT
>NZ_JAUBQS010000170.1:0-1156 GCF_036701355.1 Microcoleus sp. Pol12B3 | reverse complement strand
TTGGCGCTCCGGCATCGACTGCAATTACTCTGCTTTAAGGCTGTTAGTAGGGCAAGGAATCCTTGCTCTACTAATATCATATCCGGTCGATTAACCATAATATAATCAGGAGGAACACCACCCCCATCAAAGAAAGAATGCCAAAACGAATTACCATCCCACCTCATCTAAGTGTAGAAGAGCGACAGACTCGTTTCCGTCAAGCTAAAACAACAACCCAGGCTTATCATTAATAGATTATTTGGCTGTTAGCCATTGGAAAAACCATCGCAGATGTGATGGTAGTGACAGGTTATAGTTGTGGTTAGATTTAGGAATGAGTTTGGGGCTACAACAATTTAGAACCTAAATCTCAAGGGATATCAACAAGGTGTAAGCCATTTTGTTTATGTTTCTTAGTGTTTTGATTCTTCTACTAATTCCACTAATAAATGAGTGGGAATGCGGTGCAGCCACTTCTCTAAGCTAGCTCGGTCTAGGGATTCTAACTTAGTTACAGCTTCCCCAACTAACCGCATTTGTTGATTATTATCCGAAACACTTTCGACATTTTCTTGTCTTAATTGAGATTAACAGAACTCTTCCTCAAAGGTAGCTATTTCATCTTCAGTCAGGTAAGAATCTTTCACCCAACCCGGTACCCAATCTTTCATTGAAATAACATTAGTCACGGCCCCGTCCTCAACTCATCCGCTCATCCAGTATAGCTTCAATCAGAATCAACCTCCGTTCGCTCATGCGAAGTAAGTCCCTGCGTTCCATCGCCCCTACAGCATTCAGGTAGCATTCACTTTGAGCAGTTCCCAAGTGCATGGTTAGCTTGCCGTTGGGGAGAGAGCGAGAACGAGACTTCAACCTAAAATAGCAATAGTGCTTGCCCTTCTGGATGGAGGAGTGCTTTTTAATGATGGCATCGGCGGGAAGAATCCACGTACTTCCTAATTCCTGCTGCTGGCAATGAATTAGAGAGCGGCACTTGACGGGGTGACAACCCCGTCAAAACCCTCACGGGTGGTCGATTGACCCAACTTGAGCTAAAAAAAGATGGGGTCGAAATTATTAACTGGCCCCATCTGTTAATTATAGTCATTTCAAATAAGTATGAGACTTTTAAAAAATGAGGTAAAATGAAAAAAAATCGTTAACCAGTTAGGGA
>NZ_JAUBQS010000085.1:0-19039 GCF_036701355.1 Microcoleus sp. Pol12B3 | reverse complement strand
CATTGTTTATACGTCCTTTTTTTCACATTTTGGCACCAAATGCAAGGGCTAATTGAGAATGGTGCAAGATCTCAGTTGAAACCGACTAAAGAAACTCGATCGATAATAAATGTTGGTTTTAGTCCTATTTTAGAGGACTTTCGCTGTGAGCCGGGGGTTTTCAACCCCCGGCGAGCTGTGGCGCTCATCGGCGCAAGAACCAGGCGAATCAACGGGCCACTACGAACCGATAGGAAGGAGTACATTTGGTGTGAAACTTCCGTGCAAACCGTAGGGAATGTGCTGTTTTAAATGCAAGCGCGCTAGGGGCCCTTTGGTGATGTCGCGAGCATCTAAAATCACTAAGGTCGATCGATGATGAGCTGCATCATACATTAAAAGCAGCAGCCAGCCGTCATCCTCAGCAACAGCATCGGGACGGAGAACAAACACCGGTTCCCCCGCAAAACCGCGTGGTGCCGCACTCCAAATTTGCCTTTCACCAGTCACGAAATCCATTTTGAGGATAGCTTGCAAAGGAGCATTTCCCGTGGGAGCATCAGCAGCACCGATGTAAAGATATCGGTAAGGTTGTCCGACATTATTGGGATGCAAAGTTGGAAACTCGCAGCACCTAGTTTCAACAACTTGATGCTGAACGGTTTGGTCTTGCAAATTTAACTTAAACCGCCACAATTCGCCCGCTGGAACGCTGTCAAAATCAATCTCGCGAAAATCGCCGTCCGCCTCTACAGTGGGAAATGATTCGTAGCAAACTGAATCAACAAAAACTTCGTCTCCTTCTTCCCATGCGTTGCAGTGGTGGAAGACAAAACAAGGTTCCGTTTCTAATATCTTTACCTCGTCAGTGCCGTTGCGGGGAATTAAAATTGCTTGCGTTGGCTTGTTTGGCGAAAATTGAATGCACTGGGAGGCACTCCGCAATCCTAACACGAATGGTAGAGGATTAAATGAGACGGGATTTTGGAAGAATATACAGTAATTCGGGGTAATTACCATGTCGTGCAGGAAGGCAAAACCCGGTATTGCATGGGCGTGACGCTGCAAAAGTTTGCCGCTTTCGTCGAGTTCGTAAATCGTGATGGTACTCGACAAACCGGGCTTGACAGAAAAGTTTACTAATCTGTCTCCTTTGCCATTTTTCCCTTTTTCTATTCTGGGGTGGGCGGCGAAGGCTTCACCGGGTTGTAAAATGCCGTCTAGGGTGTCTAAGCCGAGTGTTTCTAAGGTGCGGGGGTCGAGTCTGTAGGGTGCTGCGGCTTCCCAAAGCGCTAGCAGTTTGTCGCCCCAATAAATGATGTTGGTGTTGGCAATGTTTTTGATTTTGACATCAAAGATGTTGGCTAGCCAGCCGCCCGGTTTCTGCGTGCCGAAAACGCCTCGGTGGAGAATTTTTCCGGCTTCTTGTTCGGCGAGATAGCCTTCTGTGCGGACGAATCGGTTGCGGAAATGGGCGCGGCCTTCGGATATTGCGATCGCACAAACCATCCCGTCACCGTCAAACGGGTGGTGGATGGGTTGGCCGTTGATATCCAATAATCCGGGCCCGTTGCGAAAGAATGTGCCTTGCAAGCCGGCTGGGATTTCGCCTTCTATGTCGTCAATCCAGTAGTCCGATTCGTTGGGTTGAGATTCGTAGCCGCGCTGCCAGTCTGTGCGATCGTATGATGAGTTTGGGGCGGCTGTTTGAGGTTTGGAAAGCTGTAAGTTTTGCATTAATGTTAGGGGAGCGAATTTTTTAACCGCAGAGAGAACAGAGGGCGCAGAGAGAAGGAAAATGGGAGACTTGGGAAACACAGTTAAATTCATCTGTGTATCCGTGTCAAAATCTGTGCGTGCCTGCCTTTATTTGCTGTCTGCGGTGCGACTTTGTGACCTTACTGTTGGTACTAAGTCGGGAAAGTATTCGGGCATAAAATGCTGTCCACCTGGTTTGGAACTGCCCATTTCTGGTTCTAATACGGGAAGAGACTTTTGATTGTTTGGATCGCCGCTTTCTGTACTATCGGCGGGCAACCAATTTAAGAACGGTAGTGGCAGAAGTGTGGACAGGTTTGTGATGACAATTAGCAGCCAGAGGTTATCGAAATTGCGATCGGTAATTCTTAGTAAGTGGGTCAAAAGTGCGCCACCTTCGTGAGACAAAAGTCCTGCTAAATTTGTGATTGACATCAGCAGCGCAAATAAAGTTGCTTCGACGCCTCTGGGACACAACCGGGCGGAGAGTACCAGCACCGGCATATAAGCAATTTGTCCGATTACTGTCAGAATCAGGCTGTCTCCGATGCTGAACCATTGATCGTCAATTCCTAAAGCTCGGTTGGCATGAGTTACTAATAATAAAGTAGTCATGCCCAAAGCAGCCGCAATGACCGTTGACCAGCCAAAAATTACTCGAAATGGAACTGTTTTGAGGAAGCGTTGAAACAGCCAGATGCCTGCGAGGGCGGCAATGCTGGTAACGAGGCGCACTCGTCCGAGAAATTCTGGTTGAAAGCCTAATTCGTTAGTGGTGAAAAAGAAGAAAGCCGAGTCTGAGCTTGGGGTGGCTTGCCAGAGGAAAAGAAAGGCTGTGGGCAACCAAATTGTTTTTTGGGTAACAGCTTGCTGCAGTTGTTTTAGTTGGTCTTTGACAGTTTCAAAGTCGGTTCTTTTGTTTGTTTTTTCTTCGGCAATTAACCAAGCTGTTGCTGATACAATTAGCGGGAAAGATGCGGTGATTAAAAATATTGTGTGGGTGCTGAAGTGTTGCAGCAGGGAACCGCTGAGGTAGGCGGTAATTAGTCCGCCGAGGGCTGAAGCGCCCCAAGACAAGGATTGCAGGGAACCGGCGTCTGTAACGGATTCTTTTCTGGCCCTTTCGACTACCAGGGAGTCGGCAATTACGTCGCTGACGGCGAGGGAGAGGGAACTCAGGGCGATCGCGCCTGTAGCTGCAAGCGGTGTGTGTACAATTGTTGCGAGGCTCACCCATGCTAAGGTTCCCAGCAGCCCGGAGAGGACGATGTAAGGGCGTCTGCGGTAGCCGAATATCGGCAAACCGTCCGACATGAAGCCGAAGACGGGTTTGATAATCCAAGGCAGGGCGACGACGCCCAGCATTGCCGAGACTTCTGCCGGACTCATGCCGAGTTCGTCTTTGAGAAAGAAGCTGACGGCTAAGCGGGCTAGTCCAAGAATGCCTTGGACGAAGTAAATCAGTAAGATGGCTATGAGTTCGGGGGTTGGCTCATTCCCAAAGAATACTTTTTCTTTTAAAGATTCTTTGAGTTTGCTGACGCCGGAGGGGGAAACGAGCATTTGAGCAATATTTCTTAATGAATCTCAATATTTATAACACATTCTTAATGAGTTGGGGGAACTGTCGGAGGTGGGAGGCGAGAGTGGCGGGGATCTGGTAAGTGCTATAAAATTGTATTTATCTTGAATTTAAGCGTGTTTTGTAATAATAAAAACCGAAAAACGAACCGCGAAGGCGCGTTAGGCGAAGCCGCGCGTAAACCCTAGGACGCCAAGCAAGAGAAAGAAGAAAAAACTCACAACTGCGGTCAGCTTTGTTATATGATTATTGATCCTAAAAATGTGCCGGAAATTACGGGTTCTAAGTACCCTCAGCAATTCCAATCTGCTGTTGCGGGGAGAGTTAAAAAACGCTTGGGCGATGCTGCCCGGTTGCAGAATTTTGGGGTGAATTTGGTGAGACTTGCGCCGGGAAGTTGTTCTGCTCTGAGGCATTGGCACACTCGTCAAGATGAGTTAATCTATGTTCTGGAAGGGGAAGTTACTCTGATTACAAATTCGGGAGAGCAAGTGCTGAAACCGGGTATGGCAGCGGGTTTTCGGGCGGGGGATGCAGATGGGCATCATTTAGTTAACCGCTCGAATGCAGATGTTGTTTATCTCGAAATTGGCGATCGAACTTTGGGAGATAGTGCCGAATATCCCGATGACGATCTAATTGCGAAAGCTAACGGGAATAGTTGGATTTTTACTCGCAAAAATGGCGAGGTTTATGAGAGTTGAAAATTTATGAGTCAAGTGAATCTTTGGACTTCAGCGGAACACGCTTTGTGGTATCTTGCTAAAGCTGATGGAATTCCTCACCGTACTGAAGGTGAAGCGGTTTTGTTGGAGGAAGTGCCGAAAAATGTTAAGCGAATTCTGGATGTGGGCACGGGAGACGGGCGGTTGCTGGGTCTGCTTAAGTGCGATCGACCAAATGTTGAATCTGTGGCGATCGACTTTTCGCCGACAATGCTGGAAAAAGCCAGAATTCGCTTTGCTGATGACAAAAATGTCACGGTAATCGAGCACAATTTTGATGAAGCGCTACCGGATTTGGGCAAATTTGGTGCGGTTGTTTCTAGTTTTGCGATTCATCATGTAGCAGACGATCGCAAACGTTCGCTTTACGCGGAGATTTTCGAGCTTTTGGAGCCCGGAGGCATTTTTTGTAATTTGGAGCACGTAGCGTCCGCAACTCCGGCTTTACACGAGAAATTTCGAGAGGCGATCGGTATTAGCAACGATCCAGATGATCCGTCTAATAAATTGCTGGATGTGGAAACGCAATTGCGCTGGTTTAGAGAAATTGGTTTTACAGATGCAGACTGTTATTGGAAGTGGCGGGAACTTGCTTTATTAGTTGGGGTGAAACCAGTCAGCCCTGTCAACGTGGTGAAGAATGCTCCCTAACGCTTGAAATTTCGTTGCAGTCGCAAGCTCCCTCGGATTTTTTTCAACAGCGCGAGACAATAAGTTTTGTTACCGATAGGATGACATAAAGCCGATCGATCGCACCTTGACGCGGCCTGGGTAAAACCAGTTTAATTGCTAAACAAAACAGTAGTAGATTGCAAAGCCTACGCACTTCCTCTGGGCAGCCCAACTGCGAAACTTAATAAAATTGGCAGCGTCATAGATTCTAATTTGCAATATCGCACTACGCGCAATGGAAATCGCGATTGCTTCGCCTAACCCCCGAGCTCCGGGCTAGAGCAACTACCATCACTTACCATCTATCAAAAAGAATGGCTACACTTGAAGGTACCCCCAACAACGATGTTTTAATTGGCTTTCCTGGAAGTAACTCGCTCTCGGGCAAACAAGGCGATGATAGTTTGTTTGGCGCAGAAGGGGACGATCAGATCTTTGGCAACCAAGGTAATGACTACATCTTGGGCAACCAAGCCAAGGATACCCTCTACGGCGGCAAAGATAGTGACAAGGTTCAAGGCGACGAAAATGAGGATTGGGTGTTTGGCGATAACGGTAATGATACCCTCGAAGGAGGGGAGGGAAACGATTTTGTGCGCGGCGGCAAAGAAAATGATTTGCTATCTGGAAATGAAGGCAATGATGTCCTATTTGGAGATAGCGGTGCCGATACCTTAAGCGGTGGCGATGGTGACGACCTTTTTGTTATCGGCAGAGTACAAAATAATTCTGTTAATACCGGCAGTTCTACTCTTGCCAATGCTGACTTGATTGCCGACTTTAGCGTGGGTACAGACTTAATAGGACTCGATGGAGGCTTGCAATTTCAAGACTTGAATATCTCTCAAGGAACAGGCGATTTTGCCAGAGATACAATCGTTCGAGATAACGTGACAGGCGAAGATATCGCTATTTTAAAAGGTATTAACAGCAGTAGTATCACAGCAGCCAATTTCACCACCTCACTCGCTCCAGTTACCTCAACATCAACCCCCAGTATCTTAGAATTCAGCACCTCTAGCTACAGGGCCGACGAGGGCAACAGTGGCAGTCCCAATCAAGTTGTCGCCACAGTTCAACGCACTGGCAGCAGCGAGGGGGCAGTCAGCGTTCAAGTGGAACTAGATACACCTTCCACCGCTACTGTTACCGAAGACTACATTAACAATCTGCCAGTTACTATCAACTTTGCCAGCGGCGAAAACTCCAAAACTCTATCAATTCCCATTGTGGGAGATACCTTTGTAGAACCAGACGAACAGATTAAAGTGAAATTGGTTAATCCTGTAGGTAGGGTAACTTTAGGAAGTCAGCAAACTGCTACCTTAACTATTATTAACGATGACATATCAATCCCCAGTATCTTAGCATTCAGCACCTCTAGCTACAGTGCTAACGAGGGCAACAGTGGCAGTCCCAATCAAGTTGTCGCCACAGTTCAACGCACTGGCAGCAGCGAGGGGGCAGTCAGCGTCCAAGTGGAACTAGATACACCTTCCACAGCTACTGTTACCGAAGACTACATTAACAATCTGCCAGTTACTATCAACTTTGCCAGCGGCGAATCCTCCAAAACAGTATCAATTCCCATTGTGGGAGATACGATTGTCGAACCAGATGAACAGATTAATTTGAAATTAGTTAATCCTGTAGGCAGGGGAATTTTAGGAAGTCAGCAAACTGCTACCTTCACTATTATTAACGATGACATTTTGCCAACGGTCAGCATCGCTGCTATAGATGAGGCAGCAGCAGAAACAGGCAACAATCCAGCCACTTTTCGCATCAGTCGCACTGGTGAGAGTCGCGGCAACTTAACAGTCAGCCTAGCAATAGACGGTACTAGCACCAATCCAACTAAACCTAGCGACTACACCTTCAGCGGTGGCGGCGCTTCTGTCAACAGTTCAAATGTCAGTGTCACCATCCCGGATGGACAAAATTTTGTAGATGTCAGCCTCACCGCTGTCGATGATATCCAAGCTGAGGCACAGGAGACACTGAAGCTGAAACTAGCAGATGGGAATTACCAAATTGATGCTAACCAAAACAATACTACTGTCGCGATCGCAGCCAATGATACCGTAGTTGTCAATAGCAATGACAGCCTGACAGACTACAGTCTGGCAGAAGGTTCGTTTCGACAAGCACTGCTGAATGCTAACGCTATAGCTGGGAATGATACTATTACTTTCAATCTGCCAGCCGGGCCGCAGACAATCAATCTCACAGGAGTATTGCCTGACATTAGCGGCGATGTCACTATTACTAATACCACGGGTTCTAGCAACCTGACAGTGCGGCGGGATACGGGCGGATTTTACCGGATTTTCAAGGTAAACAGTGGAGTCAGTGCGACTTTTGACGGATTCACGATCGCCGATGGTTTTACACTTGAGGACGGCGCCGGTATCTATAATGACGGTGGCACAGTCAATGTGATTAACGGCACTTTCTCCAACAACGTTGCCTTTTCCTCTTCAGCCACAGGCGGTGGCATCTCAAACAATAGCGGCACAGTAAATGTGACGAACGGCACTTTCTCAGGCAACAGGGCTAGCAATGGCGGTGGCATCTCTAACAAGGGCTCAGGCGCAGTCAAAATAGCCAACAGCACTTTCTCTGGCAACTATGGAGTGCGTATTACCCTAGGGTTCCCGGCATCAGTAAATGGTGCTGCCATCTCTAACCAAGGCGGTACTGTGGAGGTGACAAACAGCACTCTTTCTGGCAACGATGCCGGCGGTGGCAGTGGTGGCGGCATTTATAACGGTGAGGGTGGCACAGTCAAAGTGACGAACAGCACTCTTTCTGGTAACACAGTGGGTGGTTTTTTTGATGTAGGTTTGTTTGGTGGTGGCATTTATAACGATAACGGCACAGTAGAGGTGACAAACAGCACTCTCTCTGGAAACGAAACAACCAACGCAGGTAGCAGGGGTGCTGGCATCTATAACAAAGCTGGCACGGTAACGCTGACAAACAGCACTATCTCCGGCAACAAAGTAAACCCCTCCAACAAGGCGCCAGTATTTCCCTTGTTCTCTTCCCCTGCAAGTGGCGGTGGTATATGGAACGGCGGCACGGTGAATGTCAAAAATACTATCATCGCTCTCAACACTGCCGCCACTGACCCTGACGTTTCCGGCAGCTTCGCTAGCGGTGGCTACAACTTAATTGGCGACGGTACTGGCAGCACTGGTTTTACTGCAGTCGGCGATCTAGTTGGCACTGCTGCTGCACCTATTGACCCCCTACTAAACCCCCTGACAAATAACGGCGGCCCGACTCAGACTCTGGCACTGCAACCGGGTAGTCCCGCTATTAATGGTGGCGACCCAGCTTTTGTTTTAACGTCTGGACCTTTTATCGGTCCTCCCTTCTACGACCAGCGGGGTATCTCTCCTTTTAATCGCGTTAGCGGGGGAATTATTGACATCGGCGCTTTCGAGAGTCTCCTCTGATCCGTTAACGCCTGTAGGATGCGTGGCAATGCCGAGAGCTGTCAACTTAAGAGTGAGGGAATAACTCAGGCACAGAAAGCAACGCTGTGCGCTTTGGGGGCGATCGAGAATTAAGATTTAGTAGGGTGCGTGACTCTCAATCATCTCATATCATGTCCGATCGATTAACCATAATATCCCGGTCGGGGCGGGTTTTTGAGATGGGAGATTGTTGGCAGGTATTGTTGGTGAGGGGAGTCCCTACAAAAATCCCGGTCGCTCGACCGGAAATGATATCACTGGGAATTGAAGAACTCAAAGTCTATAGCAATCCTTGCAGGAGTCGTAAATTTTTTACCCCACCCCAACCCTCCCCGCGAGTTCGGGGAGGGAGTAAGAAATTCACAAATGATTTAGGATTGCTATAGGACTATGAATTAAATTAAATCCGGTACTTTAGGTTTGATTCGGCGCTCGTACCAGTTCATTAATGGGGTGGAAGTAATGCCGTGCAAAACCACAGAAATTATAATTGTTGAAAAGGTAATCCAGGCAATTCTTTCGGCGATTTCGCCTTCCAAACCCTTAGCGAAAGCATAGGTAAGGTAATATATAGAACCGACTCCACGAATGCCGAACCAACCGTAAAGCCAGCGGTTGGCGGGATGCAAAGGACTGCCGAGCGTACTGATCCAAGCTCCCAGAGGTCGGATTAAAAAAATCAACAATCCAGCTACTAAGAGCGAGTATTTTCCATATGCCAACATAGGTTCTAGCCGCAAAAGCGAACCTAATAGTAAAATAGTTGCTACTTCCATTAACTTTTCAATGCGCTCGGTAAAGTGCATTTGGGAAAGCGGTTTTTCTGGGTTGCGGTAACTCCGCTGCACGACAATTCCTGCTACAAAAACTGCGAGAAATCCGTAGCCGTTGACTACTTCTGTGAGGGAATAGGTGAGCAGAATTGTGCTGAGAGCAATGAAATCTTCCATTAATTGATCGGCCGGTCGATAGCGTTGGAGTTGGCGATCGATCCAGGTGACGGCTTTAGCTACTAAAATTCCCATAACGATACCTGCGGCGATCGCCCAAATCAAGTCAACTGCTACCCACTGCGAAAACCAGTTCGACCAGTTGTTATCTTTTAGCGAATAAATGCCGAAATAAACAAAGGGAAAAGCTAAAGCATCGTTCAAACCGCCTTCCGATGTTAAACCAAAGCGCAATTCATCGCGATCGTCTATATCAGCTAACTGAACTTCTGAGGCTAAAACTGGATCGGTGGGAGCGAGAATTGCTCCGAGTAAAATCGCCGGACCCCAATCTAATTTCACAAACCAATGACCGATCGCGGCCACTGCAAAAATAGAAATTGGCATTAAAAAACCGATCAGCCGTACTGTGGAATTCCAAGCCCAAAATTGCAGCGGACGATTCATTTTTAAGCCACAACTGAACAAAGAAACAATAACTACCAATTCTGTGAGTCTTTCTAAAAATTGAGCTTCGGGACGCAAGTCAATCAGCTTCACGCCGTAGGGTCCCAATCCGATACCGACAATTAGATAAATTAAGGCATAAGATAGAGGCAATCGCGAAATCCATCCGGAACCCAAGGTAACGGTAAGCAGGAGGATGCCAATAACTAGCAAGTTGAGAATGTAATCATCCACCATAGCGATCGCACTTTTAATCAGGTTGAACAAGTGCGATTCTGACAGATAAAACCTTCTGACGCATCCACCGCCCGCTAGATTCAGCTATCCTCCGAAAGTTGCAGTTGTTATACCAAATTTTTTATACTTTTAGGCTGTGGCAGCGGGCTTGGTCTTTGGGGCCCGTAAAGTCCGTGACTTACAATCGCCCGGAATTGTTTACTGCATTCATCTGACTAATAACTAATGACTACTGACTGAAGACTAATGACTAATTAGAAAGACCACTTTTTTCGGTAGCGATGATGTGCAAATCTACGTGTTTGAGCGATCGCACTAACTGTTGAGTCAAAGAACCCCGCAGCAACAACTTCCAGCGGGATTGCTGGCTTTCGCCGATCACAATTTGAGTAATGCGGTACTGTTTAGCTACCTCCGAAATCGCTTTGGCTATATTAGTGCCGTTTACCCGCAAAAATTGCCCCTTAAATTCTTGACAGAGTTTCTCACAAGTTTCAACGTGCAAGCTTTCTGCTTTTGTTAAAAATCGGTCTGGATCGTTGACAAACACAGCATAAAATGGGGCATTCATATAACTAGCAATCCTCGCGCCCCGCCGCAGCAGTTGCAAGGAATTCGGATAAGTCGAGATGCACACTAAAACTCGTTCGTGAATGTTGCAAGATTGGCCTTTTAAAGTTGCTGCATCGTCTTCCACATTGTCTGCGACTTCTCGCAGGGCGAGTTCTCGCAAAGCAATTAAATGACGGCGCTGGAAAAAATTTTCTAAAGATTGTTCAATTTTTTCTGGAGCATAAATTTTACCTTCTAGCAACCTCTCTTCTAAAGTTTCCGGCGTGACATCGACAACGACTATTTCGTCAGCATCTTCGAGGACGCGATCGGGCACTCGCTCTCGGACTACAACTCCGGTAATTCGAGCTACTAAATCGTTGAGACTTTCTATGTGCTGAATGTTGAGGGTGGAGAAAACATCAATCCCCGCTTTGAGAATTTCTTCGACATCTTGATATCTTTTTTCTCGCAGAGAACCCGGAATATTTGTATGAGCTAGTTCGTCTATTAATGCTAATTGAGGACGGCGTTCTATCACAGCATCCGTATCCATTTCGGTGAGCATTTTTTCGCCGCGCAGCATTGGTTTTTTTGGCACTATTTCTAGTCCCTCGCCTTTAGCTGCTGTCTCTTTTCGCCCGTGAGTTTCTAACAGTCCAATTACCACATCAATGCCTTCAGATTTGAGCCTGTGCCCTTCTTCCAGCATTCGGAAAGTTTTGCCGACACCGGGGGCCATGCCGATAAATATTTTGTGCTTTCCCCGGCGGGGGGTGCGATCGTAAGTGCGGTTTGGTTGGGCGTAAACCGCGTCTGGATTGTTGGTAATTTCGCTAGAGTGAATCATAGCTAAGTAGTGGGTAGTTAGTCAATCTCCAGTCATCAGTCAGTTTATGACCGATGACTGCCGACTGTTGTAAACTATTGTAAACCGTCGAGAGCCAAATTCAGTTTGAGGACGTTAACTCCCGGTTCGCCGAAAATTCCGAGAAATCTGCCATCTGTATTTTTGGCTACCAACATTTCTACTTGATTGAGATTGAGCGATCGCACTGTTGCTATCCGCTGAATTTGCGATCGAGCTGCCTCTATGCTAATGTGCGGATCGAGGCTAGAACCAGAGGTGTAGACTAAATCAGCAGTTGGTTTGATACCAGCTTTGTTGAGGCGATCTAATTCAACTTGCACCCCCTGAAAACCATCTTTTTCATTGCCTCGCTTCAGCAACTCCGAGTTACTGGGGGCAAGGTTGCTAGCTCCCGAAACCCCTGTTCTTTGACTAAAATTTTCTCCCTTCGTCGGATCGTAATTTTCTGTCGCAAAGCTGCTGTAATTTGTGGTGCTAGGACGACCCCAAAAATATCTTTCTGAGGAGAAAGGTTGGCCAATTAACGACGAACCGACTATAATTCCTTGCTTGGTAATTAAGCTACCGTTTGCCTGGGAGTTGAAGGCAATTTGACCGATTACTAGCAAGATTAAAGGGTAAATAATGGCTGTAATTCCCCACAAAACCACGGTAAGGCGAATGGCTTTAATTATTTCTCTCATAAATTACCTGGCTCGGTTATTTGCTAAGGGTGAATTATTGACTAAAATCTTTCCGGCTGAAAAATGACTACAAACAAGTAAATAGAAAGGGCGATAATCACCAAACCCAAGAGACTTAAACCCCACACAGCTTTTCGGGTCAAATCTTCACCCGCCGCCGCGTAAACAGCGGGGGCAATTATCGCATTGAAACACATTACTAGAAATAGCTGCACCGGGATTGGGTGGCGCTGCCAAAGCATTTGCGATAACTCAATAATTTCTTGGAAATGTCTGGGAAAAATATCATTCAGCAAATCATTCCGTTTCATAAATTCTCCTTGTTTGGGGAATAAATATCTGTCTTTGTATTGGATAATTATGTTAGGAAAATCGAGGCAGAGCCTCTGGATATGCGTTCCCCGGCAGAGCCGGGCAACGAGATTAATCCGTGTATCCGTGTCAAAATTCGTGTTGTGCTTTACCAATCTATGCTAGCCCAACGGAGGCAATCAAAATATCAATAACTTTGATAGCAATAAACGGCGCGACTGCTCCTCCCAACCCGTAGATTAAAATGTTCCGCTGCAACAGTTGATTTGCAGTCAGCGGTCGAAATTTTACCCCGGTTAATGCTAAGGGAATTAAAGCGGGAATAATCAAAGCATTGTAAACTAATGCCGACAAAACCGCCGATTGACCGCTGGCTAAACCCATGACGTTTAATGCGCCTACGGGGGCAAACATGGCGGGAATAATTGCAAAATATTTTGCGATATCGTTGGCTAGGGAAAATGTGGTCAGCGCGCCGCGAGTAATCAGCAATTGTTTGCCAATTGTCACTAAGTCAATTAGTTTGGTAGGGTCAGAATCTAAGTCCACCATGTTTGCAGCTTCTTTCGCGGCTTGGGTTCCCGAATTCATCGCGAGTCCTACGTTTGCCTGGGCTAGTGCGGGTGCGTCGTTGGTTCCGTCTCCTGTCATTGCTACTAATTTGCCCTCGGCTTGTTGCTTGCGAATTACTTCGATTTTGTCTTCGGGAGTTGCTTCGGCAATGAAGTCGTCAACGCCTGCTTCGTCGGCAATTACTGATGCTGTAATTCGGTTATCTCCGGTGAGCATTATTGTGCGGATGCCCATTTTTCGCAGTTGGTCAAACCGATCGCGAATTCCCGGTTTGATAACATCTTTTAAATAGATAATGCCGTAGGTGTCGCTGCCTTGACAAACAGCTAAGGGCGTGCCTCCCAAGCGCGAAACTCGCTCGTAAGCTGCATCGAGATCCGGTTCCCCATTGCCGCCGCGCGATCGCACAAAACCCTTCACCGCGTCCACCGCACCCTTGCGAACCTCGGTCCCGTCGGGCAAATCCGTGCCAGACATCCGCGTTTTTGCTGAAAAATCAAGCCCCGTGGCGTTGGTGCGATCGAAATCCACCTGTGCGCCCAAATTGTGAGCCAAACGGACGATCGACTTTCCCTCTGGAGTATCGTCAAACAGGCTAGCAGCAAGGGCTACATTCGCAACCTCCTCCAGCGAGTGACCGTTTACCGGAATGAACTCCTCGGCTAAACGGTTCCCCAGCGTGATCGTCCCCGTTTTGTCCAAAATCAGCGTATTCACGTCGCCGCAAGCCTCCACGGCGCGTCCAGAGGTCGCTATCACGTTAAACTGAGCGACGCGATCCATGCCCGCAATGCCGATCGCGCTCAGCAAACCTCCAATGGTTGTTGGAATCAGCGCCACCAGCAGCGAAATCAGCGTCACCACGCCCACAGGGGTTTTCACGTAATTTCCCACGGGCGGAATCGTCGAAACCACAATCAAAAACACCAGCGTCAGCACCGCCAGCAGCACCGTCAGCGCGATCTCGTTCGGCGTTTTCGACCTTTCTGCCCCCTCCACCAGCGCGATCATCCTGTCCAAAAACCCCTTACCCGGATCGGCCATCACCCGCAGCGTCAGTTCGTCGGAAAGGATGCGCGTCCCACCGGTGACGGAACTGGCGATGTCCGAACCCGGTTCCTTGAGCACCGGTGCGGATTCGCCAGTGATCGCAGATTCATCCACCGACGCGACACCTGCAATCACTTCCCCGTCGGCGGGAATGACATCGCCTGCGATCACTTTAATTTGGTCGCCGCGCCTCAGGGATGTCGAACTAACTTCTTGAATTGAACCGTCTGGTAGAAGTTTGCGGGCTGTTGTGTCGGCTTTGGTCGATCGCAGGGCATCTGCTTGCGCTTTCCCGCGCCCTTCTGCTATCGCTTCGGCAAAATTAGCAAATACCAAAGTAAAGAATAAAATAAACGTGACTAAACCATTGAAAACTCTCTGATTTTCGCCTGCAACCGGGCCAAAAAAAGTCGGGTCGATCGTTAATAATGCAGTCACAATTGTGCCAACCCACACCACAAACATCACCGGATTTTTCAGCATCACCTGCGGGTTTAGCTTGACAAAAGCTTGTTTAAAAGCTCTTTGATAAAGGCCTTTTGTATTTGCTTTCGGCGTGTGCTTGCGAGACTCGCGAGATCCTCTAGCAGGTTTTTTTGGGGAATCAGGGGTATTGGAAGAAGCCATATCGATTGGGGATTTTTAATGAACCACAGAGAACACAGAGAAATAGAAGAGTGAGGTTGATAATTTTTTGCTACAGAGGTGGATGAGTTGGTGTTGTTAAAGGTGTTGTGGGTGCAGTTATCGATGCAGGTTCAAACTTGCCGCTGCTAATTTCATATCCTTCGGCAATTGGCCCTAAAGCCAAAACTGGGAAAAATGTCAGGGCGCCCAGAATTATGATTACTCCTGCGGTGACGCTGGTGAACAAAACTGAATCGGTTCTGAGAGTACCCGTTGTTTCGGGAACAAGTTGTTTGTTCGTCATGCTGTCAGCTAAAAGCAGCATGGCAATAATTGGAACGTAGCGCCCCAACAGCAGGCTAAAACAGGTGCTTAAATTCCACCAAAGTGCTGTTGGCGCGGGTTGAGAGTCAGCCAATCCTTCAAAACCAGAACCGTTGTTAGCCGCCGCAGAAGCGTATTCGTACATCACCTGGGAAATGCCGTGAAATCTCGGGTTGCTGATGCCGGTCAAACTGTCGGTAAAGGCGAGGGTAATTGCACCGGGGATTAAAACTGCGATCGGGTGAATTAATAAAACAACGCTGGCTAAAACAATTTCCCGTTTTTCTATTTTGCGTCCCAAAAATTCCGGCGTTCTCCCCACCATCAATCCCGTGAGAAATACGCTCAAAATTGAGTAAATAAATAAGTAAGCCGTTCCCGTTCCCTGTCCGCCCCAAACGATTTGCAGAAACAAATTAAACAGAGTAGCAAAACCAGCGGGAGGCATTAAAGAATCGTGCATCCCGTTGACAGCACCGCACATTGTCCCAGTCGTAGTTACCGCCCACAGGGCAGTCTCTGCCCAGCCAAATCTAACTTCTTTGCCTTCTAAATTTGGTTGTTGCGCGCCCAGTAAATTATTAATTAGAGGGTTGCCGCCGTACTCGCCAAACGCTGCAATGCCAATCAAGACCACGTAGATGGCAAACACCATCCAAAAAATCAGCCATCCCTGCTTTTTGTTGTTGGCAAATCTGCCGTAGGTGTGAATCATAGCTGCTGGTATAGAAACCATTGCTAGTGTTTCCAGCAGGTTGGTAAAAGGGCTGGGATTTTCAAAGGGATGAGCCGAGTTAATGGCAAAAAATCCGCCGCCATTTTCTCCGAGTTGTTTGATGCTTTCAAAGTGAGCTACTGGGCCGCGACCTATTACTTGCGTGCCGCCTTCTAAGGTACGGGCAACTGCCGGCCCGGCGATGGTTTCTGGCACTCCTGAAATTAGCAAAAACAAGCCTATTATCAAAGAAAGGGGCAGCAGAATGCGGGTGATTGATTGAATTAAATCAATGTAAAAGTTGCCCAGGGGGCGGCCGGTTAATCCCCGGATAAAGGCAATCGCTACTGCTAAACCCGTGGCGGCTGAGGTAAACATTAAAAAACCCAGAGTTAACTGGGATAGATAACTGAATGTTGTCTCGCCGGAGTAATGCTGTTGGTCGGTATTTGTCAGGAATGAAATAGTTGTGTGCAGCGCAGTATCCCAGGTTGGGGCACTTAAGCTGGTGGGATTTAAAGGCAGCACTCCCTGAAGCATGAAAATTAAATAAACAAATATGCCCATTGCTGCATTGCTGTAGAGTAAGGATCGGGCATATTGCCAACCTGTCATGGAATCTACAGACCGGATGTTGCTGGCTTTATAGATAATTTCTTCGAGGGGTTTAATAGCGGGGTCGAGAATGGTTTTTTCTCCCATGTACACCCGCGCCATGTAGTTGCCGAAGACTGGCGCGATTGCTATTAAAATGATTAGGGTTAAGGCGATTTGAAATAATCCTTGCAGCATAAATGAGTTAATTTTTATCCTTGGATAAAGGGGTTTTGCCGATCGCCAAATCGGTTAGGTGGGAGGTTCCAAAAACCGGGCGAGCTTTTTTTGCAGGTCACTTTCCGTTTGGGGGCGATCGCCGAATTCAATGCTGCTAAGATGCAATCTCCCCAGTTAGAGGGATTAACGCCACCAGCGGGTTTTCGCTGGCGATAATTCCTCATTTTTCTTTTGCTAATTCCGTGCTTTGACGGCGATCGAGCAATTGTATAGCATTTAAGAGCGCGCCACAATAACTCTTGTTAATTTGGATGAAACTGAACTCGCTTTGATTATACAAAGTTGAGCTGTCACTTCTGTTAGCCAAAAAATGCCCTCTACTTTTACGGATCACTATACTCACTGGTAGAAATTTGGATAATCAGCTTTCAGGTATAAATTTATGTGAATAACTTATGCTTTCCGCTCTATATTTGCCACAATAGATAAACATTTACATCGGTTAAATATCTATACTTTGAGATATAGATATTATCTAAACGCGATGAGGATGCGCCATAATAGGTAAAAAATTGTCAATAAAAGCAGTCATTTTAAGGCAGAAAATAGAAGGTGCTGGAATCTAAACCTAGAAGCTAAAAGGTAAAAATGGAAGGAGAAAAAACAGGGAATATAAAATATAAAATGGATTGATTGACAATGTTGAAAAGTTTATTCATTATCCAAAAAAACCTGGGAATTCAAGAGAAGTATTTGCGGGGAAGGTGGTCGATCGCAATTTTATTTGCGATCGTTGTAGTGCTGGAATTTACTACGCCGTCGGAGTATCTGTTTGGGTATTTGTACACAGGGCCGATTTTATTGGCAAATTCGCGCTTGAGTCGGTTGGGTAAGTTGCAAATTACGCTGGTATCGGCAGCTTTGACGCTGTTAAATTTGTTTGTTCCTCCTGGAGGAGCGATCGCCCTAGCCACTGTCGCAAATAGATCGATCGCAGTCATGGCTTTAGGGGTGACGGGATATTTGAGCGATCGCAACCAGCAGTACCAAGAGACGATCGCGATCGCTAAAGCTGAGTTGCAGTCGCAGCAGCAGCTAGCAAGCATCCGAGAAGATTTTGTCTCTACTTTGAGTCACGACTTAAAAACGCCGATGCTGGGGGCAATCGAAACAATTAAAGCTTTTCAGTCAGCAAAATTTGGGGATGTCACCGCCAGTCAGCAAAAAGTTCTCGAAACAATGGCGCGATCGCACAAAATGTCTCTACAATTAGTAGAAACGCTGCTGGATGTTTACCGCAATGATGCCGAAGGTTTAAAACTGCAACTTGCGCCCGTAAATTTAGTAGCTTTGGCAGAAGAAGTAATTGCCACCCTCATAGATTTATCGGCAGCGCGCCGAGTTTACATTAATATGACTTACGGAGAGTCTGATTTCCGTCGCTCTTTGTGGGTAAATGGCGATGCGGTGCAACTCCAGCGCGTTTTTGCTAATTTGCTAACAAACGGCATTAACCATTCTCCTCGCGGTGGAAAAGTAGAAATTGTTATGGAATCTTATGCGAGTTATCAGGTGGTGAAAGTTATCGATAGCGGGTTGGGAATTACCGCCGATGAACTGCCCCACTTGTTCGAGCGTTTTTATCAAGGACACAGCGATAGGCAAGCCAAAGGATCGGGATTAGGATTATACTTATCCCGCCAAATTATTGACGCCCACGGCGGTATAATTTGGGCAGAAAATAAATTGCCACACGGTGCTTTATTTGGATTCCGACTCCCTGCTATCCCACAGAAATGAAACCAGCTTATCCGTTGCGAATTCTCCTGGTTGAAGACGACGAACTGTTTCGGTTGGGGCTGCAAACCAGGTTGCAGCAAGAAAGTTGCTTGCAAGTAATTGCCGAGGCAGAAGATGGCGAAACGGCAGTAGAATTGACTCAGGAACACTTGCCAGATGTGGTAGTTCTCGATGTCGGTTTGCCGGGAATTGGGGGTATTGAAGCGTGCCGCCAAATTAAACAGCGACATCCAGCAATTCCCGTTTTAATATTAACTTCTCATTCGCAAAAATCCTTAATTGAAAGATTGATTGGTGCGGGTGCTCAGGGATATTGCCTCAAAGGAATTGCGGCGGAAACTTTGGTTTTGGCAATTCGATCGGTAGCGGCGGGTGCTTCGTGGTGGGATAAGGCGGCAACTGCGGAAATTCGGGCGGTTTTTGCTAATCCTGAACCTGTGAAAGCTGGGTCAAAATCAGAAGTTTTGGAAAATCCGCTGACGAAGCGAGAACAGGAAATCTTAGCTTTAGTTGCGGGCGGCAAAAGCAATCAGGAAATTGCACAAATATTGTACATTGCTCCGGGGACTGTGCGGGTTCACGTCCACGCGATTTTGCAAAAGTTAGAAGTGCGCGATCGCACTCAAGCTGCTGTACTCGCAATTCAGAAAGGATTGGTAGCACAAGAACTGTTAGCGAGCGAACCTTAAAAAGGCAATTTGTGTACTGGAATAGTCGGTTTTTGAAATGAATTAGTTGCTAAACGCGCCTCTACAAGATGAATCTGTTGCAGCTTCACTGAAAATTAATATCAGTCTTGATTGTTAATTTTATTGGTCTCCTGACTATACGATAGTACTATTGTCGGGTAGTCCTGCATAGCAAGGAAAATGTGTTATAATTTTATTTTTTTAACCTACCTTAAATTTTAGCTTATGAACTGT
>NZ_JAUBQS010000169.1:0-1178 GCF_036701355.1 Microcoleus sp. Pol12B3 | reverse complement strand
GGAACTTACCCGACAAGGAATTTCGCTACCTTAGGACCGTTATAGTTACGGCCGCCGTTTACTGGGGCTTCAGTCAGAAGCTTTGGCTTGCGCCGAACATCCTTCCTTAACCTTCCAGCACCGGGCAGGTATCAGGCTCTATACGTCATCTTTCGATTTTGCAGGGCCCTGTGTTTTTGCTAAACAGTTGGTTGAACCATTTTACTGAGACCATCCGAAGATGGTACGCTTTATCCCGAAGTTACAGCGTCAATTTGCCTAGTTCCTTCTCCATGGCTCACCCGAGCGCCTTAGAATATTCATCTCGTCCACCTGTGTCGGATTACGGTACGGGTTGCTTAAGCCTAACCTTAGAAGTTTTTCTCGGAGGTCTGATTAGGATCACTATCCACGCAGCCGAAGCTTTGCGGTACTATCACGTTCGACATTCTCTGCGGATTTACCTGCAAAAAATATATCTACACGCTTTAACGGACACATCCGTACGTCCGCGGATCTTTCACTACCCCGTCACTCCATCGAAACAAAAGCAAGTGTTGGAATATTAACCAACTTTCCATCAGGTGCGCCTTTCGGCTTTCCCTAAGGACCCGACTAACCCTGATCTGATTAACATTGATCAGGAAACCTTGGACTTTCGGCGAAGTAGTTTTTCACTACTTTTATCGCTACTCATTCCTACATTTTCTTTTGAAATCGCTCCAGCATCCATCACCAGACACCTTCGCAGCAGATTTCAATGCTCCCCTACCAATTGTACAAGTACAATTTTAGAACTTCGGTTCGTAGTTTGATGCCCGATCATTTTCCGCGCAAGACCTCTCGACCAGTGAGCTGTTACGCACTCTTTAAATGAATTGCTGCTTCCAAGCAAACATCCTGGCTGTTATAGAAGTCTCACCTCGTTTGTTCAACTTAACTACGTATTAGGGACCTTAGTTGCTAATCTGGGTTATTTCCCTCTCGGCCACGGACCTTAGCGCCCGCAGCCTCACTCCCGGAGATATGTGTTAGCATTCGGAGTTTGTCAGGGTTTGGTAGGCGGTGAAGCCCCCTAGCCCAATCAGTAGCTCTACCTCTAACACACTTCTTAAATCCGAGGCTGTTCCTAAAAACATTTCGGGGAGAACGAGCTATCTCTCAGTTTGATTGGCCTTTCACCCCTATCCACAGGTCAT